>NZ_JBHUZM010000065.1:0-42044 GCF_042667665.1 Streptomyces sp. NPDC057307
CCCTTACCGCCACCCCGCACGGCCACCCGCCGGTCGAAGCGGCACAGCAAGGAGCCACCATGAACGCGGTCCCCGACATCACGCTCAACAACGGGGTGAAGATCCCCCAGCTCGGCTTCGGCACCTTCCAGATCCCGCCGGCCGACACCCGGGCGGCGACACTGACCGCGCTGGAGATCGGCTACCGGCACATCGACACCGCGGAGATGTACGGCAACGAGAAGGAGGTCGGCCAGGCGGTCCGCGACTCCGGGCTCGACCGGGACGACATCTTCATCACCAGCAAGCTGAACAACCCCTTCCACGAGCCCGCCGCCGCGCACGCCGCGTTCGACCAGAGCCTCGCGGACCTCGGGCTGGCCCACCTCGACCTCTTCCTCATCCACTGGCCGCTGCCCGCCCTCGGGAAGTTCGTGGAGACATGGAAGGCGCTGGAGGAGATCTACCGGTCCGGGCGGGTCAGGGCCATCGGCGTCTCCAACTTCCAGCCGCACCATCTGCGCCGCCTCCTGGAGGACTCCGTGATCGTGCCCGCCGTCAACCAGGTCGAGGTGCACCCGTATCTCACCCAGGACGAGGTGCGGGCGTTCAACGCCGAGCACGACATCGCCACCGAGGCGTGGTCCCCCATCGCCCAGGGCAAGGTGCTGGACGACCCGATCATCGTCGGCATCGCCGACACGGTCGGCCGGACACCCGCCCAGGTCACGCTCCGCTGGGCCCTCCAACGCGGGGACATCGTCTTCCCGAAGTCGGTGACCCGCTCGCGCGTCGAGGAGAACTTCGCCCTGTTCGACTTCGAGCTGAGCGAGGGCGACATGGCGGAGATCTCGGCACTGAACCGGAACGAGCGCACCGGTCTCGACCCCGACCGCAACAACGGCTGACATCCGCCCCGCCGTCCGGTCCGTAATGGATGTCCCAACTCCGCAACTCTCGGCGGAGAACGGCCGGTGAGTACGGCAAGATCGGTCGTATGACCGAACAACGGGGCAGCGCACCGCGACAGAGCGCTACGGACGAGACGATCGCGGCCCTGGCGGTCCGCCTCCGCGCGGCGGACACCGGCGGCTGGACGGCGGACGCGACACGGGCCCTGGTCGTCCGGCTCGGCTGGGGCTGGAGCGGCAGCCCCACCGTGGTCACCGGCCGCTCCACCGGCGACGCGCGGCTGCGGCCCGTGGGTAAGTTCGAGGAGCGGTACGTGAGCGGGGAGGCGTACGTCGAACTCGCCGTCCCCGTACGGCACACCGCGCCGGACGCTGCCTCCCAGGCGGAGGCGTTCCGGCTGGTCAAGGACGAGCTGACCGCCGCACTCGGCGAGGCGTCGATCATGGGTGTGCACGGGAGGCTGGCGCCGTTCCTCGGCACCGTGCCCGGCTGGGGCTCCCCGTACCTGCGCTGGCGTGGTGAGTCCGACACGATCGAACTGCGCGCGGGAGCGACGGGGCCCGAGCTGGTCCTCCAGCCCACCGACCCGGCCGAGAGCTGGTTCGTACGCCAGGGGAACGGCGACGAGCACGGCATCACCGGCTTCTTCGGCTTCCGGCCCGACGGGTCGAACGGCGGCCTCACCTTCCCCGGCGGCTGGCGGACCCGGAGCTGGGAGACGATGACCAGGGCCCTCGCCGCCTTCCTGACGACGCTGCCGGCCGAGACGACGGCGCTGCGGACCCCGATGTGGATGCCGATCTACGGCCGGATCGAGGGGAAGGGCGCGCCGATTCTCTTCGACATCGACTGCGGCGACCGGCTGATGCTCGCCTCCTTCGCGGACGAGTCCGTCGACCCGCCGTCGCTGGGCTGGGGCACGGCGGCCGAGTACCCGACGACCGGCCGACCTTGGCCCGACCCCGGCCACCCGCGGCTGCGCATCGACGCCGGCGGTCCGGGCGAGCCCGACGGCCAGGTGCTCGCCGAGACGATCGTGGCGACGGCCCGCGCGATGGGTGTGGAGTCTCCCGAGGACCTGCTCATCGGCTCCGAGGCCACGGACATGGGCGCGTACCGGGTCACGTTCTACGGTCTGGGACTGCCGATGGGCTGAGGCCACCGGAGCCTCGCCTCCGCGTACCCGGAGCACCGCCTTCGCGCACCGCGAACTGATCAACTCGCGGCCGCTGTGGCAGACTTCTCCGGACGGCCGGTGACGCCGGGGGAAGCCCTGCGACGGCGCTCGCACGCGTCGTACCGCCTCCCGTCGCACCACCACGCACCCAACGGAGTTTCGTATGACGGCAGGGACGCCCAAACCTCAGGTCGACACCAGCAAGCCGCACCCCGCACGGGTCTACGACTGGCTGCTCGGCGGCAAGGACAACTACGAGGTCGACCGTCAGGTGGGCGAGAGGCTGCCGGCCGAGTCGAGGGACGGTGCCCGCCAGAACCGGGAATTCATGCACCGCGCTGCCGCCTGGCTGGCCGGCAACGGCGTGACCCAGTTCCTGGACATCGGCACCGGCATCCCGACCGAGCCGAATCTGCACCAGATCGTGCAGGCGATCCTGCCGACGGCGCGGATCGTCTACGCCGACAACGACCCCATCGTGCTGCGGCACGCCGAGGCCCTACTCGTCAGCACGCCCGAGGGCTCGACCGACTACATCCAGGCCGATGTGCGCAAGCCGCAGGAAATACTGCAGTACGCCCGCGCCACCCTGGACTTCGAGCGCCCGATCGCGCTGTCCCTCATCGCGCTCATGCACTTCGTCCCCGACGACCAGGGCCCGTACGACATCGTCTCCAGCCTGGTGGACGTGCTCCCGTCGGGCAGCTATCTGGTGCTGTCCCACGCGGCGTCCGACCTGGTGCCGGAGCTGTCGGACAAGGTCGTCGCGGAGTACGCGAAGGGCGGCATCAGGCTGGGATTCCGTACCCACGCCGGGGTCGGCCACTTCTTCGACGGGCTGGACATGGTCGAGCCCGGACTGGTCACGGCGCCCGCCTGGTTCAAGGACACGGACGCGCCCAAGGACGAGATGAGCGGCATCTACGCGGGCGTGGCGCGCATCCCGTAAGCCGCGGGTCGCTGCACCCTCGCACGGCCCGGTCCGGCTTACGCTGCGGTGGCCCGACCGCCGACGTGAGACCGAGGTGCTGTGCGATGCCGACGACCCTGCGCAAGTGGGCATGGCTGCCGGTGCTGGCCGTCGGGCTCGGGCTGTACTTCCTGGTGCAGGGCACGCTGATCGACACCGGCAACGTGAACTACGTACCGTCCCTGATCCTGTTGGGCGCGCTCGTCGTCCCGCTGTCCTTCCTCACCTTCGTGGCGGGGCACACGGGCGAGTGGCGGATCGGGCCGTTCGTGCTGGGGATCGCGGCGCTGTTCGGCGGCGTGGTCGGGATCGTGGCCGCCGGACGGCTGGAGTTCGACACCCTCCGGGGCCTCGGCACACTGTCCCTGATCGGCATCGGCCTGATCGAGGAGTCGTGCAAGCTCATCGTCCCGGTGCTGATCCTGGTGTGGCAGTGGCAGCGCGGCACCGTGCGGGTCGGGGACGGGCTGCTGATCGGGGTCGCGGCGGGGATGGGATTCGCCGTACTGGAAACGATGGGGTACGCGTTCACCGCGCTGCTGGCGTCCCAGGGGAACATCGGGGACGTCGAGGAGACCCTGTTGCTGCGCGGACTCAGCTCGCCCGCCGCGCACATGGCGTGGACCGGGCTGGTCTGCGGAGCGCTGTGGGCGGCCGTGGCGGCGCGATGGTCCCTCGCGGCCACCGCACGGCTCGTCATCACCTTCGTGTTCGCGGTCGCCCTGCACGCGCTCTGGGACGGGGTCGGCAACCGGGCCGCGTACGTCCTGCTGGCCGCGGTCTCGCTGGGCTGGCTCCTCGTCGAACTGCACCGGAGCGACACCCTGTCCTGGGACCGCCCGGCCGCGGGCGCGAGGCCGGTACAGCGGCCGTGAGACCCGTACAGCGGCAGTGAGGCCCGCACGGCGGTCGTGGGCGGGGGTTAGGTTCTCTCCATGTACTCGACCCAGATCTCCCGGCGTGTACGGGCCCCGCGTGCCGCCGTCTACCGCGCGCTGCTGAACGCGGACTCCGTCGCGAAATGGCGGGCACCCGAGGGAATGACCACCGAGGTGCACGAATTCGAGGGCCGTGAGGGCGGGCGGTTCCGTATCTCGCTCATCTACGAGGCGCCGACGGCTACCGGGAAGTCCGGTGCGCGGACCGACACGTACCACGGGCACTTCGAACGGCTCGTGCCCGACGAACAGGTCGTGGAGGTGATCGAGTTCGAGACCGCCGATCCCACGATGCGGGGCACCATGACCATGACGACGACGCTCTCGGACGTCGAGGGCGGTACGGAGGTCCTCATGGTGCACGCGGGGGTCCCGGACGCGGTGCCGGTGGCCGACAACGAGATGGGCACGCGCATGTCGCTGGACAATCTCGCGAGGCTCGTCGAAGGCGACGGCTGACCGGCGACGGCTGACGGACGCGCGGTACAGGTGTGCCGGGAGGGGACGACGGTGTCTCAGGAGCGGCGGCCCGGTTTGCCGCGCCTGCCGCTCTTCGCACCGCCGGAACCGCCGCCCCGGGGATTGCCGCGGGGGTTCTTGCCCGTCGACTTGCCGACGCCGCGCTTGGGCGCCCCTCCGGATCCGGCCCTCGGCGCCGACTTGGCCTTCGACGCGGACTTCTCCGGCGCGGGGGCCGAGCGGCGCCCCCGTGAGCTGTTGACGGTGCGCCCCCGGACGATCCCGATGAACTCCTCGACCAGGTCGGTGGTCGCCTCCTCCGGCCACGACAGCGCGATGCGCGACTCGGGGACGTCGGAGACCGGCCGGTAGGTGAGGTCCTTGCGGTGGTGCAGCCGGGCGAGCGACTGCGGTACGACGAGAAGGCCCACGCCCGCCGCCACCAGCTCGACGGCGTCCTCCGTCGTGGCCGGTCGCTCGTTCGCGGGCCGGCCGGGCGGGCCCACCTCCCAGTCGAGGGTGTCGTCGAGGGGGTGCAGCACGATCTCGTCGGCCAGATCGGCGGCGGAGATCTCGTCCACGGCGGCTACAAGGTGGTCCTTCGGGACGAGCACCACCGTCGTCTCGGTGTAGAGCGGGATCGCGCTGAGGTCGGTCCGGTCGACCGGCAGCCGGACGAATCCCGCGTCGGCCCCGCCCGCGCGCAGTGTGTCGGCGACGGCGGCGGCGGGCACCCCGGTCAGGGTCAGCGGAGTGTCGGGCAGCCGCTCGTTCCAGATCCGCACCCACTTGGTGGGGGTCACCCCCGGCACGTACGCGAGCCGGAACGTGGGGGACGCGAGGGGTACCTCCGAGCCAGTCACACGGCCAGGCTACCGGTCGTGGTCAGAGGCCCGGCACGCGCTCGATAGTCTGGGCACCATGACGTCGCACCAGACCACCCAGACGATGAAACCCGCCACGGCGGCGAAGAAACTGGGTGTGTACCTCGAGGCCACCCCAGCCGATTTCCAGGAGGGTGTCGTCTCACGCAACGAGTTGAGCGCACTCCAGGCCGATCCTCCCGAGTGGCTGCTGGAGCTGCGGCGCGACGGCCCGCATCCCCGGCCGGTGGTCGCGGCCAAGCTGGGCGTCTCCATCGCGGGTCTCGCCCGTGGCGGCGTCACCGACGCCCTCACGACCGAGCAGATCGACGCGCTCAAGGAGGAGTTTCCCGCGTGGCTGCGACGCGAGCGCGCCACCCAGGCCGAGGTACGGAAGGAAGCGGCCCGTATCAAGGAGAAGAACGCGGAGCGGACCGCCGAGGCCCGCCGCCCGCGCTCCTGACGGCGACGGCGCGACGGCGCGACGGCGAGCGGCAGGGAACCCCGGCCGCTCGCCGTACATGATCACCGCGCCGGCCCGACCGCGTCGTCGGCCCGACCGCGTCGTCGGCCCGACCAACGTGCCGGTCCGACTACCGTGCCGCCCTGGTGCGGTCGGTCAGCAGGGACCAGATGACGAAGACGCCGATCGCGATGGTGATGACCGCCCATACGGGCTGGTAGGGCAGCCACATGAAGTTCGCGACGACGCTGATGGCCGCCACGCCCACACCCAGCACCCGCGCCCAGGGCGCGCCGCTGATGATGCCCAGTCCCGTGAGGATCAGAACCGCGCCCACCACCAGATGGATCCAGCCCCATGAGGTCAGGGTGAACTGGTAGGTGTAGCTGCCGTTGAGCGTGAAGACGTTGTCCCGGGCGATGGCGACGACGCCGTTCAGGACGCCCAGTACGCCGTCCACGAACAGCAGGACCCCGGCGAACATCGCCCCACCCGTCGCCCACGCGGTCCCGCCGTGGCCTTTGCGACGCGGTGTCTGATGTGCCCCCGAAGGGGTCGCGGTCTGTGCCATGAGAGCCTCCTCGGCCGAGTACGTGGCCCGCTCTCCGGACCACTCCGGCATGGGCCCGACAATCCGCCGCTCCGGCTCCCACGACCAGCCGGACTGGGCCATTGGAGTGAATGGCCATGGATCGGTACCGCGTACGTACGCGCCCGCGAATTTGCCGTTATTTTTCTCCGGGCCCTACAACCATTCGGCCTTTCGGCCCACTTCAATTCATCCTGAAAACAGTGTGGGAATTGGCGGAACTATTTCTTTGCCGGGGCAGTCTTAGGCGGTGACCAAACGGCTCCGCGACAGACCTGGACCGAGACCACGTCGCGGCGCCGGACTACGGGGAAGGCACATTCTCATGCGCACTCGCATTCGCACGACGCTCATCGCCACCGCGGGCCTCGCCACCGCGCTCTCGCTGGTCGCGATCACCCCGGCCCTGGCCGGCGCGACCGGCCCGTCCGGGAAGGTCGCCGCACCGTCGCACAGCGTCGCGGCCGCCGCCGCGCCGGCCCAGGGCGACCCGCGCGCCGTCACCGACCGCGTCGCCAACTTCTACGGCTCGTACATCGACTCCGTGTACGACCTGGAGGACCCGACGGCGAGCGCCAACGCCAAGGCGCTGAAGAAGTTCTACCTGAGCGCCGCCGCGCAGAAGAAGGTCGCGGCGTTCGAGGCGAAGGAGCACGCCAACGGGATTCTCTTCGCGCAGAACGTGCCGGTGAAGTGGAAGGTCACGTACACCGGTTCGGGCGCGGGGCACGCCACCGCGCTGGTCACGCTGACCTGGAGCGACGGCGAGAACCCCGGGATCAGCAAGATCAAGGTCCAGTCGGATCTGCGGACCCGCAAGATCACGGATCTCGCTCCGGCCAACTGACATCGGCGCGGGCCGGTTTCCGGCCGGCTGAGGCCGGTGGTCGGAGGGGCGGCAGTCGGGGACTCCCGGCCGCCGCCCCTGTGTCGTTCCTCGTCATTCCTCGATGTGGATGGCGAGCGCCGGACAGACGGACGCCGCGTGGCGGCTGTCGGCGGCCTGGTCGGCCGGGGGCTCGGCGTCGAGGAGTACGGCGATGCCGTCCTCGTCGCGCTGGTCGAACACCTCCGCCGCGGCGACCACGCACTGTCCGGACGCGACGCACTTGTCCTGGTCGAGGGTGATCTTCATGAGGGCTCCTTCGGTGGGGGCTGGTCGTGGGCCCGGCCCGGCCGGGCCGGTCGCGGTGGAGTCACCAGGTGACGGGGAGTTCGTAGACCCCGTACACGCCGCCGTCGTGCTTGAACGGGATCTGCTCGATGTCGGCCGCGAGCCGCAGCGTGGGAACGCGCCGGTAGAGGGTGCTGTAGACGACCTGGAGTTCCAGCCGGGCCAGCGGCTGGCCCAGGCACTGGTGGACGCCGAAGCCGAAGGCCACGTGCTGCCGGGCGTCGCGCTCGATGTCGAGGCGGTCGGGTTCCGGGAAGACGCCGGGGTCGCGGTTGGCGATGTCGTTGGCGATGACCAGGCCGTCGCCGGCGCGCACGCGTAGACCGGCGATGTCGATGTCTTCGAGCGCGACCCGGCGGCGGCCGTTGTGGACGATGTTGAGGTAGCGCAGCAGTTCCTCGACAGCCGAGGCGACCAGCTTGGGGTCGTCGGAGTCACGCAGGAGCGCGAGCTGGGTGGGGTGTTCGAGCAGCGCGAGCGTACCGAGCGCGATCATGTTCGCGGTGGTCTCGTGTCCGGCGATCAGCAGCAGCACGCCCATCTGGGCCGCTTCGTGCCGGGTCAGCTCCCCCGCCTTCACCCGCACGGCCAGGCTGGACAGCACGTCGTCGGCCGGTGTGGCGAGCTTCTCGCCCATGAGGTCGTCCAGGTAGTCGAGCAGCCTTCGGAAGGCGTCGTTCCGCTCCTGCGGGTCGTTGTCCCGCTTGATGAGGATCTTGCTGTTGTCCTGGAAGAAGTCATGGTCTCCGTAGGCGACTCCGAGCAGTTGGCAGATCACCAGCGAGGGCATCGGCAGGGCGAACGCCTCCACCAGGTCCACCGGTTTCGGACCGGCGAGCATGTTGTCGATCAGGTCGTCCACGATCCGCTGGACGGCCGGTCGCATGGCCGCCACCCGCTTGATGGCGAAGGGCGCCGTCACCATGCGGCGCAGTCGGGCGTGCTCGGGGTCGTCCAGCATGATGAAGCTGGCCGACGGGGCGTCGGGAGGGAGCGGTGCCTGGAGCGGGTAGCCGGGCCGTTTCATGTCGGCGCTGACGCGGGGGTCGGCGAGCAGGGCGCGCCCTTCGGCGTAACCGGTCACCAGCCAGGGGGTGCTGTCGTCCCACATCCGGATCCTGGTGAGCGGCGCCTCCTTCCGCTGGGCGACCGCCACGGGGGGCGGGTCGAACGGGCAGCCGGCCGCCCGGTCCATCGGGAAGTGCGGGACTCCGGCCGGGGTCTCGCCGACTGATCCGACAGTGCTGGTCATGTGTCTCCTCCAAGGGGGTTGGGGCGTGGGGGTGTTGTGGGAGGGTCCGGTTGTCTGTCAGTGCGGGGCGGGGTCTGTCAGTGCGGGGCGGGCGTCCGGGCCGGTCCGGTGGTGAGGGCGTCGGCGACGTCCTGGCGGCGCAGGCGGGTCTGCTTGGGCATGTTCCAGCCGAGTACGCCGGTGACCCGGCCCTCGCGGCGGTAGCGCGCGACGAATCGTCCGGTCGCCGGGTCTCCGTCCACGACGGTCATCTCGGCGTCGGCACCGGTGGGAACGACGCCGTGCACCTGGATCTTCGTGTCGAACTGGTCGGTCCAGAAGTACGGCACGGGGGTGTACGCCCGGTCGCCGCCGAGGATGTTGGCCGCGACGGCCATGGCCTGTTCGCCGGCGTTGGTCCGGTTCTCCAGCCGCAGCAGCGCGCCGAGCCGGTCGTGGTGCCAGCGCGCCACGTCCCCGACGGCGTACACGCCCTCGCCCGCCCGGCAACGGGAGTCGCAGACAAGGCCGTTGTCCACCCGCAGGCCGCTGTCCTGGAGCCAGTCGGTCACCGGGTCGGCGCCGATCGCCACCACGACGAGGTCCGCGGGCAGCACCTCACCGTTGTCGAGACCGACGCCGGTGACGGTGCCGGCGCTGCCGACCAGTCCGCGGACCCCGGCGCCCAGCCGTAGCCGGATTCCCCGTGCGGTGTGCAGTTCGGCGAGCAAGTCGGCGACGCCGTGGCCGAGTTGGCCGGCCATGGGCGCGTGCTGAGGTCCCGCGACGGTGACGTCGAGACCCATGGTGCGGGCGGTGGCGGCTATCTCCGCGCCGAGCACGCCGTCCCCCACGACCACGAGTCGTCCGGCGCCCAGAAGTCCGGCGCGGAGCGCGAGCGCGTCGTCGAGGGTGCGCAGCACGTGGACCCCGGTAAGACCGGCCTGCCCGGGGAGGGTGCGGGGTCTCGTACCGGTGGCCACGACGACCGCGTCGGCGCGCAGGGCGCGTCCGGACCCGGTGCGCACGGTGCGGGTCGCGGCGTCCAGGCCGACCGCCGGGTCGCCGAGGATGAACTCGGCGTCCAACGCCGACAGCGCTTCCCGTGGGCGCAGTTGGGCTCTGTCGGGCTGCCAGGTGCCGGCGAGTACCTGCTTCGACAGCGGTGGCCGGTCGTACGGCGTGTGTGTCTCGGCGCCCAGCACCGTCACCTTGCCGGTGTAGCCGTGGCGTCGTAACGCTTCCACGGTGGTCAGCCCGGCGGCGGACGCGCCGACCACCAGCACGTCGGCGGCCTCGCGGTGTGGGGTGCGCGGTGTCCGGTCCACCGTTGCTGTCATCGTCGGAACTCCTCCGTCTGCGGTTCGGCGAGGAACGTGGGGTCGCAGGGGTGGCCTCGACAGCGCCCAGGGCATGAAAGGGCTCAAGGGCGAGGCGATCAGGGGTGGGGAGTGGTCGGGGGGTGAGCTGTGGTGAGGGTGAGGGGTGGTCAGGGCTGTGTGACGGGGGCCGCCCAGAGCCCGACGATCGCGTCGATCAGGCCCGTCCCGGCGTCGTGCCAGTTCGACCGTGGAGTGGCGGCGCCGAGGGCGAGCGCGCGCTCCCGCTCGGCGCAGACGTGCACCATCAGCTGGCGGGCCATGTCGCCGCGATCGGCCCGCACTTCGGCCGGCAGATCCGGCAGGGACGTGTCGAGCCCCTGAATGATTCGGTGCAGCGAGGGCGCGGTGAGCGATTCCTGCGTCATGATCTCGCGCAGACCGGGGTCGGTCATCGCCTGGGCGGAGAACCGGGCGTGCCACGTGGGGCTGCCCAGCTCGGCGAGATGGTCGGTGACGGGGCGTACGAGACAGGCCACCCAGTCCCGTACATCGGGGGAACCCCCGACGTCGGCCACCATGCGCTGCCGGAGTTCCTCGATCGGCTCCGCGTGCTTGCGTGCGATCGCCCGTACGAGATCGGTCTTCGTACCGAAGTGGTAGCCGACAGCGGCGTTGTTGCCCTGCCCGGCCGCTTCGCTGACCTGTCGGTTGGAGACCGCGAACACTCCGTGCTCGGCGAACATGCGCTCCGCCGTGGCGAGAATCAACTCCCGCGTCGCGTCGGCGCGTTCCGCCCGGCCGGTCTTCCCTCTCACGGGCACGAGAGTACCGGCACTCTGCGCGGAGTCACCCATCGCACATCCTCGTGGTCGGCTTCGAGTACGTGATCAGTTAACCGCCGCCTTCCAACTAAAGCAAGCGACTGACTTAATCTCGCCGTAGGGGCCTCCGCACCCGGCGCCGAAAACTCTGCCGCCGTCCGGCATCGGAGTGGTCTCCGCCGCGACTCGGTTATCGAGAGGCGTCCGGCGTCTATGGGTGCAGTGTCCGAAAGTCCCCGTAGCACCGTAGAAAGAGAAGTCCCATGCGTATCCGTACAGCAGTCGCCGCCACCGCGCTCGCCGCCCTCACCCTCCTCGGCAGCGCCGGCGCCGCCTCCGCCAACGACCGGGGCGGGGAGCACGACGGCAACAGCATCGTGAACAGCGACTTCGTCGCCACCTGGATCCACGACAGCTTCAACACGGTCATCGTCTTCGGCGACAACCTCTGAGACCCCTCGTACGCAGTCGTCGGCCACCCGCCGTCAGCCGCGGGGGGCCGACGGCCGTTTCGGAGTCGGCGACCGGTCAGAGTGAGCCGGGGACGACGAAGAGGCACCAGGTGACGAGGGGGCCGACGACGGCGATCCCCAGGCCCCAGGTCATGAGGCGGCGGAAGACCAGATCGCGCTGGTCCGCCGGGGTGTTCGCGGTCACCAGCGCGCCGCTCGTGGAGAACGGCGACGCGTCCACGATCGACGCGGATATGGCCAGCGCGGTGATCAGCCCGACGGCTCCCACCTGGCCGGTGAGCAGGAAGGGCACCGCGAGGGGGATCAGCGCCCCGAGCATGCCGGTGGTCGAGGCGAAGGCCGACACCACCGCGCCGATGAGACAGATCAGCAGGGCTCCCAGGAGTGGGGCGTCGATGCTCGCGACCCGCGTCCCGAGCCAGTCGATGGTGCCGAGGCGCTCCAGCTGGCTCACATACGTGACGATGCCGCACACCAGCAGCACGGTGGACCACGCGCACTTGTCCACGGCGCCCTTGGCCGACGTCGGCGCGACCAGGGTCAGGACGACGGAGATGGTGAGCGCCATCAGGCCCACGTCCAGGTCGAAGAAGAGGGCGCCGGCGACCAGGGTGAGCAGTCCGAGGAGGGTCAGCGCGCGCGGGAGGTCGAGGCGGAGGGGCTCCCGCGACGGGGTCCCTCCGGCCGCCTCGGCCGGGGCGCCCGCATCCTTCCCGGTGGCCGTCGCTATTCGCCCGAGCAACTGCCGGCCGCCGAAGAGCAGGAAGACGATGACGCACAGGCCGACGTTGAACAGGAACGAGGCCGTGAACAGCAGCGCGGGGTTGCCGGGCAGATCGTTGCGTTCGACCACGTTGTTGGTGATGCTGCCGAAGACCCCGATGGGCGAGAAGCCGCCCGCGCTGGCCCCGTTGGCGATGAACAACCCCATGAGTACGGGGCTGATGCCGTACGTCACGGCGAAGCCGAGCCCGATCGGCGCGACGATTCCGACGGCCGCGGGCGTGACCGCGCCGACCGCCGTGAGGACGGCGGTGACCAGGAACATGACCCAGGGAATGAAGGCGATCCTGCCGCGCACCGCCTTCACGGCCGCGTCGATGAGCCAGTCGACGGTGCCGTTGCTCTTCGCGATCCCGAACAGGAGGGTCACGCCGACCAGCACGACGAACAGGTCGCCGGGGAAGCCGGAGAAGATGTCGTCGCTGGACTCGTCGGCCACCGTGGAGCCGACGATGAACGCCGCGACGATCGCGAGGACGCCCAGGTGAACCGCGGAGAAGGTCGCGACGGCGAAGATCAGTACGAGGGCGATGATGGAGATGACTTGGTCTGACACGAGGGCTCCCTTGCCGTCGGCCGAAGGTCATGTCGCGGTGCACCGGGGCATGCTGGTGCCCTGGCGCGTCGGGGCATGACGAGGGGTGCGCGCGGCACCGGAGATGCCGGGACGTGAGACGGCGCGCGAACGATTCCCCAAGGTCCCGGGCCGGCCCAGGGATGGGTGATTCATTCCGCCAGGCGGAAATTGATTTCCGCAGTCGGGAGTATTGAAGAGGTTTTCCGGCGGCGTCAAGGGGCCTGCCGGAATCCTTCGCGACGGGCGGGGCGGGGACCCGTCCGGTCGGACGGTGAGCGGCCGAGGCGGCCCGGCCCTTCGTCGTACGACGGGAACGAGGCGGCCCGGCCCTCGTCGGACAGCCGCCCCGTTCCGCTGAAATCCCCTGGTGGGCGGCCCCGTTACCCTGGTGGACCGCCCCAGATCAGCCCTGGCGCGAGTGCCCCAGCGCCGCGCTGACCTGACGCGCCGTCTCGCTCACCAGCGCGCCGTGCGCGGCGGTCGACTCCGGGGTCATCCGGCTCGTCGGCATGTTGACGCTGATGCTCGCGATCGGCGTACCCGACTCGCCCAGGACGGGGGCCGCGACGGCGGAGACGTCGTCGCGCCATTCGCCGCTGTTGGTGGCGTACCCGCGCTCCCGGATCAGCGCCAGCTCGGCGAGCACCGCGTCCCGGCCCGTGAGGGTGGCGGTCGTGAACTCCTCCAGCCCCGAGGTCAGTTGGCGCTCGATCACCTCGGGTGCGCTCGCGGCGAGCACGGCCTTGCCGTTCGCGGAGGCGTGGAGCGGCAGGTGTGTGCCCAGGGCCAGGATGATCCGGACCGCCTTCGACGTCTCCAGGCGCTCGATCAGCACCACCTTGTCGCCGTCCGGCACCGTGAGATGAACCGTCTCGTCGGTGCGTCTGCGCAGCTCCTCCATCATCGGCACGGCCACGTCGCGCAGGCTCAGCTCCCCGGTGGCACGCCGTCCGACCTGCAGCGCCTTGGTGGTCAGGACCCAGCGGGTGACCTCGCCGCCGGCCGGGCGGATCCAGCCCGCGGTGTCCAGGGTGCGCAGCGCGCGCTGCGCCGAGCTCTTGGGCAGATCGAGGGCGCGGGCCAGGTCCGCGACGCCCACCGGCTGCCGTGCGGCGACCTCTTCCAGTACCCGAAGTGCGTTGAGAACGCTCTGCATCCGTTGACTCCCGAGTGGTTGGCTCATATGCTCCGCCGTGCCATCTTACGACACACCGTGCCACATAGTGGCACGCTTTTCAAGGGAGTTGGCCACCGTGACCACTCACACCGGGCGGCACTTCTTGCAGATCCCCGGCCCCACCAACGTCCCCGACCAGGTACTCCGCGCCATGTCGGCGCCCACGATGGACCATCGCGGCCCCGAGTTCGCCGCGTTCACCACGAACCTGCTCGCCCGGCTCAAGCCGGTGTTCGGCACCTCAGGGCCCGTCGTGGTCTTCCCCGGCTCCGGCACCGGAGCCTGGGAGGCCGCCCTCGTCAACACCCTCAGCACCGGCGACCGCGTCCTGCACCTGGAGACCGGCCACTTCGCCACCCTCTGGCAGCGCATGGCCACCGACCTCGGTCTCTATGTCGACTTCGTGCCGGGCGACTGGCGCCACGGCGCCGACCCGGAGGCCGTCGCCGAACACCTCGCGGCCGACACCGCCCGTACGATCAAGGCCGTCTGCGTCGTGCACAACGAGACATCGACCGGCGTCACCAGCCGGATCGCCGAGATCAGGCAGGCGATGGACGCGACGGGACACCCGGCGCTGCTCCTCGTCGACACCATCTCCTCGCTCGGCTCGATCGACTACCGGCACGACGAATGGGGGGTCGACGTCACGGTGGCCGGCTCCCAGAAGGGGCTGATGCTCCCACCGGGCCTGAGCTTCAACGCGATCAGCGAGAAGGCCCTCGCCGCCTCCCGCACCTCGGGACTTCGCACGTCGTACTGGGACTGGCAGCCGATCATCGAGGCGAACCGGCGCGGCTTCTTCCCGTACACCCCCGCCACCAACCTGCTGTACGGGCTCGACGAGGCACTGCGGATGCTCGCGGCGGAGAGCCTGCCCGCGGTCTTCGCCCGGCACGACCGGCACGCCGCCGCCACCCGGGCCGCCGTGCGGGGATGGGGACTTGAGGTGCTGTGCGCCGACGACCGCGAACACTCCTCCGCGCTCACCGCCGTCCTCGTGCCCGACGACGTGGACGCCGACAAGGTGCGGGAGATCATCCTCGACCGGTTCGACATGTCCCTGGGCGCCGGACTCGGCAAGCTCGCCGGACGGATCTTCCGCATCGGTCACCTGGGGCACTTCAACGACCTGACGCTCGCGGGCACGCTCGCCGGGGTGCAGATGGGTCTCCAACTGGCAGGCGTACGTATCGATCCGGGCGGGCTCAACGCGGCGCTGGACGTCCTGAGCGCGGGCTGAACACCGAGGAGGTTGCCGAGCATGACCGTCACCAGGGGCGAGCGCCCCACGCACGACAGCGCGGAGAGCCAGGAGCTGGCCCGCACGCTCCAGAGGGATCTCAGCGGGGATCTCGACGGAGAGGCCCAATTCGACGACTACACACGGCAGTTGTTCGCACGCGACGCCAGCATGTACGCGATCACCCCGCTCGGGGTGGTCTTCCCCCGGCACGCCGACGACGTCGCCGCGGCGGTCGCGGCCGCCGCCGCCCACCAGGTGTCGGTGGTGCCGCGCGGCGCCGGGACGAGCCTGGCCGGCCAGACCGTCGGTCCCGGCCTGGTCCTGGACCTGTCCCGGCACATGAACCGCGTCGTGGAGCTGGACGCCGGCAGCGGTACGGCGCTGGTCGAGGCCGGAGTCGTACAGGACCAGCTCAACCGCGCCGCGAGCCCCTGGGGGCTGATGTTCGGCCCGGACACCTCGACCAGCAACCGCGCCACGATCGGCGGGATGATCGGCAACAACTCCGCCGGCAGCGGTTCGGTCCGCCACGGCATGACCATCGACCACGTCCGCGAACTCGACGTGGTGCTCTCCGACGCGAGCCGGGTCCGGCTGGACCGCGTCGACGAGGCGACACGCGCGCACCGGGCCACGCGGACCACCCTGGAGGGCGCGCTCTACCGGGAGTTGCCCGAGATCGTCCGGGCCAACCACGCGGCCATCGCCGACGGCTTCCCCGCCCACTGGCGCCGCGCCTGCGGCTATCGGCTGGACCGGCTGGCCCGCGAGGACACCAGCTTCGACCTGGCCAAATTCGTCGTCGGCTCGGAAGGAACGCTGGCCGTCGCGACCAGCGCGCTGGTCGACCTGGTGCCCAAACCGAGCCGTACGGTGATCGCCGTCGGCCACTTCACCTCCGTGGCCGGCGCCATCGACGCGACCCAGGACGCGCTCGCCTGCGACCCGGCCGCCGTGGAGCTGATGGACCGGACGATCCTCGACCTGTCACGCCGCAAGATCGAGTACGCGGCGCTGGGCGAACTCCTCAACGGGGATCCCGAGGCCCTGCTCTTCGTCTCCTTCAGCGGTGACGACGAGGCCGAGCTGCTGGGACAGTTGAAGCGGCTCACGGGACTGTGGTCCCGGAACGGGCACGGCTATCACACGCTGCGGGCGGTCACCCCGACCCAGCAGGCGTCCCTGCTGAAGGTCCGCAAGGCGGGCCTCGGCCTGCTGATGGCGGCCAGCGAAGGCACCAGGCGCCCGCTGGCGTTCGTCGAGGACACCGCCGTCGATCCCGTCCATCTCACCGAGTACACCCGCAGGTTCAAGGAAGTCCTCGACCGGCACGGGATGACGGCCGGCTTCTACGGGCACTGTTCGGTCGGCTGTCTGCACATCCGGCCGTATCTCGACCTCACCGATCCGGCGGACGTGGTCAAGATGCGCAGCGTCGCGGTGGAGATCAAGGATCTCGTCGCCGAGTACGGCGGCGTCAACTCCAGCGAGCACGGCGACGGGCTGGCCCGGAGCGAGTTCAACCGGGAGATCTTCGGCGACGCGCTGTACGAGGCGATGCGGCAGGTCAAGAAGCTCTTCGACCCGGACAACGTGCTCAACCCCGGCAAGATCGTGGACGCGCCCTCGATGACGGACAACCTGCGGGACGTGACACTGCTCCCCGTCGAGCCCCTGCGCACGCGGCTCTCCTTCGAGGTCGTCGGCGCGGGAGCGGCGCCGGGAGCGGGCGACGGCGGCGGGGGCGCCATGCGGGCCGCGGCGGACCGGTGCATGAACATCGGCCTGTGCCGCAAGTCCGGCAGCGGCGCCATGTGCCCCTCGTACATGGCCACCCGCAAGGAGGAGGACTCCACCCGCGGCCGGGCCGCCGCCCTGGTCAAGGCCCTGTCCGAACCGGACCCGCGCGCCGCGCTCGGGGACGAGCGGCTGCACGAGGTCCTGGACCTGTGCCTGATGTGCAAGGCGTGCAAGAGCGAATGCCCCCTCGGCGTCGACATGGCGACCCTCAAGAGCGAGGCGCTCTCGCACCACCACGACATCCACGGAGTGCCGTTGCGCTCCCGCGTCTTCGGGTCGATCCGGTTCCTCAACCGCATGGGCTCGGCGACCGCGCCGCTGTCCAATCTGCCGGGGCGCATCCCCCTGGTACGCCGGCTGATGGACCGTACGGTGGGCATCGCCCCGGCGCGACCGCTGCCCGTCTTCGTACGGCAGAATCTGACGCGCTGGTTCCGCCGCCGTAAGAACACCACGCATCCGATCACCCAGGGCACCGTCACCTACCTCGCCGACTCCTTCACCACCTTCACCGAGCCGGACATCGGCCGGTCGGCCGTCCAACTCCTGGAGCGGGCGGGATGGGACGTACGGCTGGAGAGCGGCGTCTGCTGCGGCAGGTCGAGCCTCTCCAAGGGCCTGGTGGACGACGCGAAGAAGAAGGCCCGCCACCTGGCGGACACCCTCAGCAAAGCGACGGAGGCGGGCTCACCGGTCGTGGGCTGCGAACCCTCGTGCCTGATGACCCTGCGCGACGAGCACCTGTCCCTGCTGCCGGACGACCCGGCGGTCAAGGACATCGCGGGGAGGGTGCGGCAGGTCGAGGAGTTGCTCGTCGAAGCGATCGACGACGGACGGCTGCGACCGCGCGAGGACTCCTGGCTCGCCGGGCGCACCCTCATGTATCACGGCCACTGCCATCAGAAGGCGGAGGTGGGTACGGCGGCGACCGTCGCGCTGCTGAACCGTATCCCCGGCGTGACGGTGGTCGAACTGGACGCCGGGTGCTGCGGGATGGCGGGGTCCTTCGGCTTCGAGTCGGAGCACTACGACGTGTCGATGACGGTGGGCGAGGACCGGCTCTTCCCCGCGATCACGGCCGAGCCGCAGGACACGGTGGTGGTCGCCACGGGGGTGTCCTGCCGCCAGCAGATCTTCCACGGCACGGCGCGCGACGCCTGGCATCCCGTCCAGTTGCTGTGGGAGGCCGTCGCTCCGGAGGCCGGTCAGGGGCCGCCGAACTGACGTCCCGGCGGAGCCCGGGGAGGAGTGGCGGGACGTCAGGGCCCGTGGTCCGCCGCGTCCTGCGTGGCGGCGCGGGCCGGCCGGGTCACATCGGTCGCTTCGGTCGTGACCACGACCACCTGGTCCTCGGCGCTCCACACCCGTCGCTCGCCCTTGTGGGGGTTGAGCCGCACCCCGTGGTCGGGCGTCGCCGTCAGCCGGTCGTGACGGCGGTAGCCGATGGCGCACTCGCCCCGGTCGCGGGCTGCGGCCACGACGGTCGCGAAGGCCGTCGTGACACCCGGACGGACATAGGTCCCGGCGGGCCGCAGGCAGATCATGCTGCCGTCGGCCGAGAACAACTCGTCGAACACGTCGGCCAGATGCCGGTTCTGCGCGATCTGCGCCATGAGCAGTCCGGTCAGTTCGCCGCTGACGATGACGTCGGAGCCGGGGTCGACGGGTGCCAGGGGCCGGTTGCGGTCGTCGGTGAGTTCGCTGACGACGCGTAACTCCCGCCCTCCGGTTCGCTCTTCGAGCAGTCGCAGCGCCAGCAGGGTGACCAGTGTCCAGTCGTCGGGGCGGTCCGGCCCGTCGCCCGGGTCGGGGCCGAGGACCACCAGCCCGTCGTACGGGGTGAGGTCGAGCCCGAGGAGGGTGTCGGGCCGCGACAGGGCGGCGGACCGGAACCGTACGGTCAGTCTCGTCCCGGAGACCGCCGCCTCCTCCGGCTCCGGCTCGCGCGGGCCGGGCACGGCCCGGTCCGTCAGCACGTCCAGGACGGCACCCGGCCGGGCGGTACGCCGTAACTGCCCCACCACGAGCGGCGCCCGCCGGTTCCAGCCGAGCATCAGCAGACGCGCGGGCCCCTCCGGCGGTGACGGGTCCGTGGTGATCGCCGAGGGGTCGACCAGATGCCGGCAGTCCGCCGGCCGGGACGTGCCGTCGTCGCGGGTGACGACGATCAGCCGGCTCCCCGGCGTGACGGCGGTGCCGGCGGGCGGATTGAGCAGCGTACGACCCTCCGGGGTGAGCAGTCCGACCACGCAGGAGTCGGCGTGCCCGAGCACCGCGGTGCCGAAGGGGCCGCCGTGGAACGCGGTCGCGTCGATGACGTGGAACTCGTCGCCGGCGAAGTCGAGCAGATCACGCAGGACGAGGGAGAGTCCGGGGCGGCCGACGCACTGGGCGATGAGCCGGGCCGTGACCGTGTCGGTCTCCAGGACCGTGCCGCGCGGGCCCGCGGCCAGCCGGGCGGACGCGCGGTAGTGGTCGTCCCGCACCGCCGCCAGCACCGGCGGCCCGTCCGGTCCCTCGCCGACGACCGCCCGCAGCGCGAGCAGGACGCGCAGGACCTCGGCGTCGCCCCCCGCCTCCCCCGACGGCAGTACCAGCACAGTGCTCGCCGTCCCGGGGCTGACCAGTGCCAGGACGGCGGGGTCGCTCGCGGGACCGCTGCGGCAGATGAGCCGGGCGCGTCCGGCCGGGCCGACGTGCGCGGCCAGCGTCCGTTCCATCTCGGTCTTGTCCCGGTCGGCGAGCAGGACGACGGCCCGCGCGCGGCGGGCGGCGACCGCGGCGATCAACTCCCCCACCACCGTCGGCACTTGGTCCGACCAGCCCAGTACGACGACATGGCCCTGCTCCAGGACCGTCGACCGCCCACGGCTCAACTCCGCCATGCGCTCGGCCAGGCTGTTGGTGATCACCCCGACCAGGGTCGAGACACAGAGCAGGGCGACCAGCCCGAGAAAGGCCGACATCACCATGCGCGGCGCCGTGCCCGTCATGGCCCCCAGGCGCAGTGTCTCCGCGCTGGTGCGCCACGCCGCCGTCAGCCGGCCCGACAGTGACCGCGGCGACCCGGGATCGGTCCACACCAGCAGCGCGCTCACCGGGACGACGACGGCCAGACAGGTGACCACCAGCCAGCCCATCAGCGTGCCGGTGCTTCGGGCCAGCGTACGGTCGAACCGGTAACTCGCCCTGTCCCGCAACGAGACCGGCCGCCGAGTCCTGTCTCGTGCCACTCCCGCCCCCCTTCCCCCAGGCCCTGTGAAGCGGTTACGACGCAGGTCGGCCCGCCTTCGCACAGTGCTGCCTCCGGCACCGGAACACGCCGTGTTCGGGGGCCGGTTCACCCTTTCGGGCAGGCGTACATGGGGCGGGCGTCAGCGACGGGGCTGATATGTGCCGGGGGTGTGTCCGAAGGCACGGCGGAAGACATCGATGAACGCGCTGGCCGACGACCAGCCGCACCTGTGGGCCACGGTGGTCACCGGGGTGTGCTCCGCGAGCAGCACCAGTGCGTGATACAGGCGCAGTTGGGTGCGCCACTGCGGGAAGGTCATACCGAGGTCGGCCTTGAAGAGGCGGGAGAGAGTGCGGTCGCTGGCGCCGACCTCCCTGCCGAGCGCGGGGAGGGTGCGGTTGTCGGCGGGGTTCGTGCGCAGGATCTCGCAGACCGCCCTCAGCAGAGGAGTGGTGGGGGTCGGCAGATGCACGGGCTGCTGCGGCGAGACGCGCAGCTGGTCGAGCAACACGGCCCGCAGCCGGGCGCGTTCGGGGCTGTCGTCGTGCGGAGTGCGCGCGCCCGCGCCCCCATCCGTGTGCGTGTGCGTGAGGATCAGTTCCCGAAGGAGGGGGCCGACGGTCAGCACGGTCGGCTCGTCCAGACCGAGCGGGTTCTCGCTCGCGGGCAGACCGACCAGACGCAGTTCGAGTTCACCGTGGGCCTGGTGGGCGTGCACCGTGCCGGCCGGTACCCAGATGGCGCGCGTTCCCGGCGCGATCCACAGACCCGCACCGGTCGTGACGGCCAGCACGCCGCGGCCCGCGTAGACGATCTGGTGGTCGTCGTGGCGGTGGGCGTCGATCGCGGCTCCGGGCGCGAGCCGCTGGGTGCGGGTCGGCGCCACAGGCGTGTGGCGGATTCCCTTCATCGTCTGGCAGTTTATCGGAAGCGCGACAGGCGGCTCGGCGATGACCATGGCGAGGTGCCGAGGAACAGATCGATCATCCTGCTCGCGGTCGGCCACGCCTGCGTGGACGTGTACCAGGGCGCTGTCGCGTCGCTGGTGCCGTTCTTCGTCGCCGAACGCGCCTACAGCTACGCCGCGGTCTCGGGCATCGTGCTCGCCGCGTCACTGCTGTCCTCGGTGGTGCAGCCGGTGTTCGGCGCGCTCACCGACCGTTGGGCGATGCCCTGGCTGCTGCCGGCGGGCACGATCCTCGGCGGGGTGGGGATCGCGCTGAGCGGTCTGAGTGGTTCGTACGCCATGACGTTGGCGTTCGTCGCGGTGTCCGGCATCGGGGTCGCCGCCTACCATCCCGAGTCCGCCCGCGTCGCACGGCTCGCCAGCGAGGGCAGCCACAGCGCGATGGGCTGGTTCTCGCTCGGTGGCACCCTGGGCTTCGCCACCGCGCCGCTCCTGGTCACCGCGGTCGTCGCCACCGGCGGTCTGCGCCTGTCGCCGCTGCTCGTGGTGCCGGCCCTCGCGGGCAGCGTGCTGTGTCTGCCCGTCCTGCGGGCCCTGCGGAAGTCGGCGGATGCCCGCTCCGACAAGGCGGTCGTGCCGGCCACCGACGACGTGGCCTCCTTCGTGAGGCTGTCGCTGGCCGTGGTCTGCCGGTCCGTCGTCTTCGTCGGTCTGAGCACGTTCATCTCGCTCTACATCGAGCAGCGTCCGGGCGGCAGCAGGACGGCGGGCACGGCGGCGCTGTTCGTGCTCTACTGCGGCGGCGCGGTGGGCTCGGTGCTGGGCGGCGCCCTGGCGGACCGCTGGGACCGGGTCACGGTCGCCCGCTGGTCGTATCTGGTCTCGATCCCCGCCGTCGCGGGGATCGTGTTCGTCCCCGGCCCGGCGGTCTTCGTGTGTGTGGCACTGACCTCGGCCGGCCTGTACGTCCCCTTCTCACTGCAGGTCACCCTCGGCCAGGACTATCTGCCCACGCGCGTCGGCACCGCCGGCGGGATCACCCTGGGGCTGACCGTCAGCATCGGCGGCCTGGCCAGCCCCCTCGTCGGCGCGGTCGCCGACGCGACATCCCTGCGTACGGCCCTGACACCACTGATCCTGATGCCCGCGCTGAGCTGGCTGCTGTTCCGTACCCTGCCCGAACCGGGCGCGCCCAGGTCCGGGGCAACGGCGCGGCGGAGCGCCGAGGCGCGGTCAGAGCCCGGGGGCACCCCAGACGGGGAACCAGCGGGCGAGGTCGGACTCCATCCGCAGGTCGTCGCCGAGGACCGCCCTGACCTGTAGCTCCCGCTGGTTGTCCCGCTTCTCGGCGGCACCGGGCAGCGGTGCGAAGGGGTAGAAGCTGCCGCGCTTGTAGAGATAGACGAGGGCGAGCGGCCGCTGCTCCGTGTCCCGGAAACTGATCAGTGAGCAGAGGAGCTGCGGGCCGAAACCGCCGTCCTGGAGCAGGGTGTTGACCGCGTGCAGATCGTTGACCAGCGAGGCCGTGTCACCGGGTGCCTGCCGGGCGAGCAGCCAGGTGTAACCGTACGAATCCTGGCTGAACTCCACGGGGTGGCTGCCCTCGCCGGTGTCCGCGTCGAGCAGTTCCTGTACGTCCTGTCTGATCCGGGCGAAGCCGCCGCCCTCGACCCCGGCGAAACAGACCGAGCCGAGGCCGGTGGGTGTGTAGCCGGCCCCGGCCTGGAGGGTGAGTGCGGCGGACGGGAGGGCGAAGAGCTGGTCGAGATCCGGGCGGACCGGTTTGCTCCGGCCGAGGATGGTGTCGAGAAGGCCCACGGGACCAGCTCCTCACGGTGACGATCGGACGGGCGGCGGATTCACGGGCGGCGGATTCACGGGCGGGCGAGCTCGGCGGACATCCGGCCCAGCTGGTCCAGCCGCTGTTCCAGTGTCGGGTGGGAGGAGAGCAGCCGCCCCAGGCTCTCGCCGGAGGAGAAGGCCGGCACGAAGAAGAAGGCGTTGTACGGCTCCGCCTTGCGCAGGTCCCGCGTCGGGATCCGCGCCATCTGGCTGTCCACCTTGGTCAGCGCCGACGCGAGGGCCGAGGGCCGTCCGGTGAGCAGCGCCGCCGTACGGTCGGCGGACAGCTCGCGATAGCGGGAGAGCAGCCGTGTGAGCAGGAAGCCGACCGCGTACACCACCGCGCTGACCAGCGGAATCAGCAGGAACGCGATACCGAGGGGGCCGGAGTTGCCGGCGCTCCTCGACAGCCCGCTGTAGAGGGCGAAGCGGGTCAGCAGGCCCGCCAGCACACCCAGGAACGACGCGATGGTCATGACGGCGACGTCGCGGTGCGCGACGTGCGACATCTCGTGGGCGAGGACGCCCTCCAGCTCCTCCGGTTCCAGTCTGCGGAGCAGGCCGGTGGTGGCGCAGATCAGTGCGCTGCGTTCGCTCCGGCCGGTGGCGAAGGCGTTCGGTATGTCGCTGTCCGAGATCGCCACCTTGGGCTTGGGCATGTCGGCCAGCGCGCAGATACGGTCCACGGCGCCGTGCAGCTCGGGCGCCTGCTCGGGGGTGACCTCGTGGGCGCCCATGCCGAAGGCCGCGATCTTGTCGCTGAACCAGAACTGGGCGACGAAGAGCGCCCCGGCGAGGATCAGGATCACCGGCCAGAACTTCCCCAGCACGGCCAGCAGCACACCGACCAGGACCACGTACAGCAGGCCGATCAGGAACATGGTCGTCACCATGCGAGTGGTCAGGCCGCGGTCCTTCGTATAGCGGGTTCGTGTCATCGCTCGCCTCCGTCAGATCTCTACTTCTGCCATTTTCCTCCACATCTCGGCAAAACGACGTAAATAGAATGTATGGACGATACGGGACCAGTGGCCCGGCCCACCACGGAAGGGTCAGGCCCTAGGCTGCCACCCTGCACCGGCCTCGATCCCAGGAGCGCGAACCGTGTTCGACCTCGTACCAGAGCACCCGTATCCCGATGCCCACCGACCGGACGAGGCACCCGCGCCGCACGCCCTGCTCGCGCCCGTGCTCGGTCTCCTGGGTACGTGGCACGGCCGGGGCCGCGGCGGATATCCGACACTCGCCGGGGACTTCACGTACGCGCAGGAGATCACCTTCAGCCATGACGGCCGCCCCTTCCTCCACTACGAGACGCGGGCCTGGCTGGTCGACGCCGACGACGTACCGCTGCGTCCGTCGGCCCGCGAGAGCGGCTGGTGGCGGCTACAGCCCGACGGCCGGGTGGAGGCGCTGATCACCCAGCCCACCGGTATCGCGGAGATCGCGGTGGGCCACGCGGCGGCGGACACGGTCGACCTCGCCACCACGGAGGTGGCCCGCACCCCCACGGCCAAGCAGGTCGACGCCACCCGTAGGCGCTACACCCTGACCGACGACGGCGCGCTCACGTTCGTCCACGATCTGGCGGCGGTGGGCCAGCCGCTGCAGCACCACCTCTCGGCGCACCTGCGACGCGGCAGGTAGTGACGCGGCGGGTGGTACGGGCATGAGGTGGGCCCGGCCGCGCGGCCGGGCTCCTTCGCTGTCCAGGCCGGGGCGTTTCATGCGCGGACCGGTGGATTGCCCCCGTTCGTGTGCAGCACAGCGGCTTTCCGCACTCCGGCTCCCGCGCCCGCCGGATAGTGAGGGAGCCGCCGGGGCACGGGCTCCGGTCGGAGGACCGGAGAGAAAAGGTGAGCGCCCATGCGTACCGTCGAGGCGACCGACCGTGTCGAACTTGTCTTCTCCCTGCTCGACGCCGACGGGAACGGCTGTCTGGAGGCCGAGGACTTCGAGCTGCTGGGTAGCCGGGTGTCCGCGGCGGCGCCCGCGTCGGACGAGGCCGCGAAGAGCGCGCTGCTCCAGTCCTGTCGTCGCTACTGGCGGACCCTGGTCACCGAGTTGGACGCCAACGGTGACGGGCGGATCAGCCGGGAGGAGTTCACCGCGTGTGTGCTGTCGCCGGAGCGGTTCGAGGCGACGATCGACGAGTTCGCCAAGGCGCTGGCCGCGCTCGGCTCGCCGGAGGGCGACGGTCTCGTGGCCCGGCCCGTCTTCATGTCCCTGATGATCGCCATCGGCTTCGAACGGTCCCGGATCGACGCGCTGTTCGACGCCTTCGGCCCCGTTGACGGTGACCGGATCGCGGAGGCCGTCTGGGCGGAGGGAATCAGGGACTACTACCGTCCCGAGAAGGCCGGTATCCCCGGCGACCACCTGACCGGCGTCGCGGGGCCCTGACCAGGCGAAGGACGTGGGCCTGGCGAGGGGGAGCCGGGCCCCGGCTCCGCGTCGGGCCGCCCCCGGAGCCCCGCGTACCCACGGAGCATTCCCCGGCCGGTAGGCCGTCGGCACCGACGAGTTAGGGTGCGGCGGTACGTACGGAAGGCACCGGACGCCTCCGGGTGGCCGGTACGACGGGGGAACGATGCGGCGCTGGGTGAAGGTCTCCGTGGTGGCTGCGGCCGTGCTCGGGCTGGGCGGGTATCTGGCCGCGCCCTCCGCGCAGGAGTGGCTGCTGGTCCGTCAGGCGTGCGACGGCGCGCTGCCGCGCGACGCCCTGAAGAGTCTCACGCCGGCGGACGCCGACCTGAAGTCGGCGGAATCGAAGCGTACGGAGTCGCTCGGCTCCTACTCCTGTTCGCTCACCTTCGACGGTCACAACGTCTCCGGGGAACGGACCATCACGATGTCGGCGTACACCCGGCGCGACGACCAGGACCGGGCTTTCATGGCGGTCTTCTCCGAGGAAGGGTTCGACGACCAGGCGCCGCTGCCCGGGAGTCTGCCGGGCTTCGTCGACCAGTACGGCTCCATCCGGTTCCTCGTGTCCTGCCCGGATCTCGGCAAGGACGGTCAGGGCCGACAGCGCAAGCTGATGGTGCAGACCTACCTGGGGCAGAGCATTCCCGCCAAGACGCGGTCGGCCGCGTACCGTATCGCCGCGGCGTTCGCCAACTCGGCCTCGGACAAGGTGGGTTGTGGCGCCGAGGCGATCGAGCCCCCGAAGAAGGACCTTCCACGGACCGACGCCGCGGACGATGTGCCGACGGTCCCCGTGGCCGAGGCGGGGGACACGGCCTGCGCGTGGGTGTCCCGGGCCGGGCTGCCGGAGGGCGGCGACTGGCGGATCAGGGTGGGCGCGAACAGCGCGGCCCCGACGGGGCGTTGCGAGCTTCTGTCCGGGAGCGACGACGAATCCTGGCGGGACGGCTCAAGGCTCGCCTTCGTGTCCTGGTACGGCGACTGGAGCAACCGGCTCACGGCGTACGACAACGACGGCATCCCCCGATCGGGAACCGCGAGCGCGCGCTGCGACGGCGAGGCCGCCAACTACGCCTTGAGCGCCACCCCTGACATTCCCGGGGTCGACGCGGCGGCCAAGGAGCGGATGTTCAAGGAGTTCGCGCGGGACGAGGTCCGCCGGCACGGCTGCTCGGGTCTCCGGTTCCACTCCTGACGGGACGCCGGGTCACGCCGTCGCGTCCGCGTAACTACCTGACCCACAGCCCCCGGACATAGAAGTCGTCCATCAACTGCCGCATGGCGGCGGCTCGTCGGTCCGGTACATGGCGCTGCTCCGCCCAGCTGTCCAGCACGGTGAACAGCTGCTCCCGGCCGTCCGTCAGCTCGCCCCGCACGGGGCCGGCCACGGGCCGGTCCGCTATGTCGCCCACCGGGATACGGGTCTTCAGCTGCTTCCCGGCCGGCCGGAACGTGCCCCGGCTGTGCTCGCGCACGGACCGGTCGAAGGCGTCGAGGTCGGAGATCGTGCCGTCCCTGGTGTGGTTGGCGCGGTGTTTCATCAAGGTGCCCACCCGGCCCGCCAGGTCCTGCAGATCGTTGTCCGGCCAGATCGTCGGGCCCGATCCGCGGTCGGCCGGGGAGGAGCGGAAGTCGGGGTCACCGCCCTCATCGGTCAACCGCTCCAGGTAGGCGGCCAGATTGGCGCGTTCGGCGTCGTAGAGAACGGCGAACGCCTCGGGGTCCTCGGCGAGTTCGGCCACCAGGGATTTCATGTCCGTGTCGGCGTCGAAGTCGTCGTACTCGAATCTGGTGTGAGCCTCGCCGGGCGCGAGGAAGCGGCCGAGTTCCGTGTAGCCGTTCTTGTCGGGCAGGGCCTCATCGGGCAGGGCCACCGGGCTGGTCGCGTCATTCCCGCCGAAGCCGTCGTCCCGTCCGACGTCCACCACGTACTCGGCCAGCATCCGTGCCACACCCGGCGCGAGCCCCGCCGGAAGCTCCTCGCCGCTCAGGGCCGCCGCCACCGCGTACGCGCTACGGGCCTGCGCCGCGGTGTGCGGCTCGCCGGGCCCTGCGGCGCGGGTACCCGCGTCCACGACACGGCCCAGTACGCGAGCCCCGTCGCCGCACACCGCGCCGTGCGCCAGCAGACGCGTCGCGGACGAGAGCCGGTCGAGTTCGTCCCCGGGATCCAGGGCCTTCGTGGCCGCCGCGGGGTCGTCGGCGAGCGCCCGGACCGACGCGGGGACCTCGTGGCACTTCTCGCCGTCCTCGTCACCGGTGACGCCCACCGCGACGGCGACTCCGGCCACCAGCACCACGAACGCCGTTCCCACCACGAGGAGTTGGTACTTCCCCGCTCGACGCAGCCGGCCACGGAACCCCGGCCGCTCGGCAGAACTCTCCGGGGCGCCGCCGCCGTCACTACCGCCGCCGTCACTACCGCTACCGTTACCGCCGTCGCCGCTTTCCCCGATGCCCCCGATACGCATCCGGCAAGACTAGGGCCTGACTTCCGGACGCCGCGGACCGGGCGCCGTCACAGCAGTACCGCGCCCGTGACCGACGCGGCCGCGCCCAGCAGCAGGCACAGGGCGACGAAGGCGACGTCCCTGACCTCGGAGCGCCGACCGGCGGCACCGTCCAGGCTGAAGACCTCGGGGGCCTCGGGTGAGTGGTGAACGGTGACTTCCCGGCCGTACGCGGTGGCCGGATCGTTCCGCTCGACGCGGAAGCGGGCGGTGACAACCGTGTCCTCGCGCGTGGTGAAGGTGATCACGGCCGCGTAGCTGGTCCAGGAGCCCTCCCCGTCCTCGTGCTCGGTCCTGAGGACGGCCACGACCCGGCCGGGCACGGCGACGGCGGCGTCCCGTCTCGCGGCGCGGCGGCGCGCGATGCGGAATTCGTCAGGCAGGGCGACCGCCATGACGACGGTCAGTGGCACGCCCACGCCGAGGAGGATCCACGGGTAGCCATGTCTGATCGAGGTGTCGGCGACCAGCCCCGCGTACAGCAGGAAGGCCAGGAAGTGCGGCCAGGCCAGGCCGTGCCGGTTGTCCCCGAGGTCGTATTCGATCGTGAAATCGGCGGGCTCGCCGGGTGGGTGGAGCACCGCCAGCTCGCGGCCCACCCACACCGTGTCCAGCCGGATCCCGCTGTCCCCGGCCACGTAGGGCAGGACGTGCTCCTGTCCGGTGGCGGGGTCGGGAAAGGCGATCGTCACGGGTATCCCGGCCGAGCCGTCGCTTCCGTACCTCGGCTATCCGCCCCGGGACCCGCACCGCCCGCTGCGCCCGGGTGACGCCGGCGAGTGACCGGCCGTACCCGATCAGCGCGAGTACGCCGCAGACCGCGCACCACAGCAGCAGCACCCCGTGCCAGTTCATGTCCGCCCCCTGTCGTCACCCCGCCGCCCGGCGCCGATCCGCGATCATCATGCCGCAGGGGCCCGGCGACCGGCAGTCCCCTGCGTGTCCGCCCGTCCTCCGGTGTGCGCGGCCGGATTCAACGCACACCTCCGAGGGTAGAAATGAGGTGTTTTGTAAGTCCCTTTGGCATTCGTGAGTCCAGGAGACCATCGAGGAGGGAGGCGCCGGCGGCATGACCGGGATGCAGTTCGGAATCTTCACCGTGGGTGACGTGACCCCCGACCCGACCACAGGCCGTGCTCCGACCGAGGCGGAACGTATCCGGGCCACCGTGACCGTGGCCCGTAAGGCGGAGGAGGTCGGCCTCGACGTCTTCGCCACCGGAGAGCACCACAATCCGCCCTTCGTGCCCTCCTCCCCCACCACCCTGCTCGGGCACATCGCCGCGCTGACCGAGCGGATCATCCTGTCGACCTCGACCACGCTGATCACCACGAACGACCCGGTCAAGATCGCCGAGGACTTCAGCGTCCTCCAGCACCTGTCGGGCGGCCGGACGGACGTGATGCTGGGGCGTGGGAACACCGGGCCGGTCTATCCGTGGTTCGGCCAGGACATCCGTCAGGCCATTCCCCTGACCGTCGAGCACTACGACCTGCTGCGCCGGCTGTGGCGCGAGGAAGTGGTCGACTGGGAGGGCAAGTTGCGCTCGCCCCTGCAGGGCTTCACCCTCGCGCCCCGCCCGCTGGACGGCATCCCGCCCTTCGTGTGGCACGGCTCCATCCGTACCCCCGAGATCGCGGAACTGGCCGCCTACTACGGAGACGGATTCTTCGCCAACCACATCTTCTGGCCGGCGTCGCACACCCGGAAGATGGTGGAGATGTACCGGCAGCGCTTCGCGCACTACGGGCACGGCACCCCGGAGTCCGCCGTCGTCGGCCTCGGCGGACAGGTGTTCATGCGCCCCAACAGCCAGGACGCGGTACGGGAGTTCCGGCCGTACTTCGACAACGCGCCCGTGTACGGGCACGGGCCGTCGCTGGAGGAGTTCAGCTCGCTCACGCCCCTGACCGTCGGCTCCCCGCGGCAGGTGATCGACAAGACGCTGGGCTTCCGTGAGTACGCGGGCGACTACCAGCGCCAGTTGTTCCTCCTCGACCACGCGGGACTCCCGCTCAAGACCGTGCTGGAGCAGCTGGACCTCCTGGGGGATGAGGTGGTGCCGGTCCTCCGCAAGGAATTCGCCGTCGGCAGGTCCGCCGAGGCACCGGCGGCCCCCACACATCAGTCGCTGCTGCGGGAACGCGACGAGCGGGACGCGAGGGATGCGGGGAACACGTGACGACCAAACTGACGATCATCACCGGCGGACTGCGCGAGCCCTCCTCGACGCGCATGCTCGCCAACCGCCTGGAGGCGGCCGTACGTACACAACTCACCGCCGCCGGGACCACGGTGGAGTCCTCGTTCGTCGAACTGCGCCCCCTGGGGCACGCCATCATCGACGCGATGTTCAGCGGCTTCCCGGCCGCGCCGCTCGAAGAGGCGTTCGGTACGGTCGCGGACGCCGACGGGGTCATCGCGGTCACCCCCGCGTTCAACGCTTCCTTCAGCGGTCTCTTCAAGTCCTTCTTCGACGTGCTCCCGGAGGAGACGCTGTCGGACATGCCCGTACTGATGGGAGCCACGGGCGGCACCGAACGGCACTCGCTCGTTCTCGAACACGCGCTGCGGCCGATGTTCTCGTACCTGCACGCCATCGTGTCGTCGCGGGGCGTGTACGCCGCCACCGACGACTTCGGCTCCCGGTCGGACGGGGCGGCGGTCCTGCGCGACCGCATCACGGCCGCCGCGGCCGACTACGCCCGCCTGGTCCAGGGATGCGGCCCCCACCGCAGGCGCGACGCCTTCAACGAGGGCGCCGCCGCCATGGAACAACTCCTGGGCCGCGACCGGTCCTGAGGCCGTCCCGAGGCGGCGCCGTGCCCGTCCCGAGGTCGGTCCCGACGGATCGGCGGGCCGTCATCGCGCTTCGTCGAACAGGGCGAACATGTCGAGGAGCGGACGCGGCGCGGTCGCGGCGAAGATGGTCTCCAGGCCCTCGGCGGACTGCTTGGCCGTCTCCTCGGAGCGGGGGAAGAGGATCTCCTCGTACGCCGTCAGCGCCGCCTCCCGGTCGCCGGGATGCTCGGCGAGGCAGCGCCCGAGGTCCGCGCCGTCGATCAGGGCGAGGTTGGCGCCCTCTCCGGCGAAGGGTGACATCAGATGGGCCGCGTCGCCGAGGAGCGTCGTCCCCGGGACCCGGGACCAGCGGTGGCCGATGGGCAGGGCGTGGATGTGGCGGGGCACGAGCGGGCCGTCCGCGTCGGCGACGAGATCACGCAGGGCGGGGGCCCAGCCGTCGAAGTGCTTCAGCAGGTCCCTCTTCACGGCGTCGGTGTCCGGATCGGTGAAGTCCATGGTGCCCAGCCACTTCTCGTCCGCGCGCAGCGCCGCGTAGATGTGCAGACTGCCGTCCGTCTCGCGGTGGGCGAGGAAGCCCTTCTCGTCGCCGAGCGCGAAGCACATGCCGTCGCCGATCACCGCCGCGCTCCCGGGATGGCGCTTCTCCGCGTCGTGCAGGTCGAGTTCGACGAAGGAGATGCCGGTGTAGACGGGCGTCTCGGCGGACATCAGCGGCCGGACGCGGGACCAGGCGCCGTCGGCGCCGATGAGCAGATCCGTGGTGAACACGTGGCCGTCGGCCAGCGTGACCTCGTGCCTGCCGTCACCCAGCGCGCGGCACGAGACCGCCTTGGCGTTCCAGCGGACGGTGCCCTCGGGAAGTGAGGAGACCAGCAGGTCGCGCAGGTCGCCCCGGTCGATCTCGGGGCGCCCTCCCGTACCGTCGTCCCGCTCTTCGCGCAGGACGTGCGCGTGCTTGTCGAGGACCCGCAGCGCCTGGCCGCCGGCGTGGACCTTGGCGAGGAACCCGTCGTGCAACCGGGCCTCGCGGAGCGCGGCCTGGCCGGTCTCCTCGTGGATGTCGAGCATGCCGCCCTGCGTCCGCGCGTTCGGGGACGCCTCCAGGTCGAAGACCGTGGCGTCGATGCCGTGGACGTGCAGGACGCGGGCGAGGGTCAGGCCGCCGAGGCCGCCGCCGATGACGGCGATCGGGTGGTGGGTGGTGGTGGTCATGGGGGTGCTCCTTCTTCAGGGGTGTGAGGTGCAGGGGAGGCACTGCCGACGGGGCGCGCCGGGGCCGGGTTCAGGGCTGTTGCCGAGGTGTGGTCAGCGCGCCGTTGACGACCGTGCGGAACATCCAGCTCAGGCGTTCGCGCGGCGTGCCGGACACCAGGTCGTCGGCGAGCGCGGCGATACGGGGGTGGGTGTCGGCCGACACCTCGCGCAGGGTCCGGGCGAGTGCGTTGTGGTCGTCCCTCGCGTCGGTGTCCTCGGCACGGGTGGACTGCTCGGCGGCGGTGGCGGTGGCCACCTGGAGCAGCACGTCCACGCCCCACGCGGCCTGGTCCCCGGGGACACCGCCCTCGTCCAGCAGGGCGAGGACCGCCTCGACCAGCGCCAGGTAGTTGGCGCCGGACGGCCGGGCGACGAGCGCGGAGTGCGCGAGGGTCGGGTGCTCGAACAGGACGCGCGTGTACGAGATGAGGACCGAGGCGAGCCGCTCGCGCCAGTCCCCTCGGACCGTCACGGGGCGCAGATCGACGGCGCCCAGGAACTCCTCCAGGATCGCGGCGTGCAGCTCCGCCGTACTGGCGACGTAGACGTAGAGGGACGCGGGCCCGGTGTCCAGCTCCTTCGCGAGACGGCGCATGGTGACGCGCCGCAGGCCCTCCGTACGCATGATCCGTACGGCTGCCTCGACTATGCCCTGATGGCTGAGCGCGGGCTTGGCCGGACGCTCGCGGCGGCTCTTTGGGGCGGGGGGACGTGATGTCATACCCACGAGCGTAACGAACATGTTCGTCACGAACAAGTTCGGCCGATCCTGCGCCCAACCACCCCCTCCCCTTCGGCAGGCTCGACCGTCAGCCCGGAGGGGCTTCGGACGCTTCGGAGCCCAGGACCTTGGCCGTGAAGGCCGCCAGTTGCGCCCGCATCAGTTCACGCGGCACGCGTTGCTGACCCGCGAGGTGTTCGACGAGGTCGGCGCGGGTGGCGGCGAGCAGCGCGTGGGCGGTGAAATCGCTGTCCGTGAGGCCGGGGATCTGCTCCAGTACGGCCTGGAGTGTGCCGTGCCACCGCCGGTAGTGGCCCGCCCGGTACGGGCTGTCGCCGCCGATCCCTTCCAGGGCCAGGGCGAGGTGGCGGTTGTCGAGCTTGAAGCACAGGACGGCGTCGAGCAGGGCGGGCACGCGCTGTCGCGCCGGGGCGTGGGGCCCGAGCGGCGGCGGGCCCTCCTCGATGGCGCTCGCGACCGGTTCGAGCCGTGCTTCGTACAGCGCGTGGATCAGGCCGGTGCGATCGCCGAAAGCGCGGAAGAGCGTCGCCTTGCCGACACCGGCCGCCGCCGCGATGTCGGCCATCGTCACCGACTCGGGGCTCTCGCAGTGGGCGAAGAGGTCGTCGGCCGCCGCGAGGGCGGCCACCCGGTTGCGGGCCGCGTCCTTACGCGGTTTGCGCTCGGGCACCGGCACTGGCGCTGACATGAGGTTCCTTCCGTCGCTTGCAAAGCGGACCCAAGGTCCGTATCGTTCGACAGGAAGCGGACCCACGGTCCGTATCGTACTGGATGGAGCACCTCATGCCCACGAACACGGCACCGGCACCCGCACTGACACCCACACCCACACCGGCGGACCTGTACCGCCAAGGACTGCGGCTGCTGGTGGACAAGGACATCCCCGCCTGGGTCGACCTCTGGGACGCCGACGGCGTGCTCGAATTCCCGTTCGCGCCCGACGGCTGGCCGAAGCGGCTGGACGGCAAGGCCGCGATCGGCGACTACATGCGCGGCTACCCCGACCACATCGACGTCCACGACTTCCCCGACGTGGAGATCCACCGGACCACCGTCGCGGAGACGATCGTGGTCGAGATGCGCGGGGTGGGCCGGCTGGTGGAGACCGACAAGCCGTTCGACATGAGCTACATCGCCGTGGTGACCGTCAAGAACGGCCTCATCACCCACTACCGCGACTACTGGAACCCGCTCGCGGTCCAGGACCCCTCGGTCGACTTCACAGGGAAGAACTGATGAGCACTCCCGGACGGATGACCACCCCCGGAAGCACGACGACGCCCGGCACGACCCTGGTCATAGGCGCCACCGGTACCACGGGCAGCCGCGTCGCCGCCCAACTCGCCGTGGGCGGGGACCGCGTGAAGGCCGCGAGCCGACGCGCCACCGCCGTGACCGGCGCCGAGGCCGTCCGCTTCGACTGGAGCGACCCCACGACGTACGGCGACGCTCTCAGCGGCACGGACCGGGTCTATCTCCTACCGCCGCTCGGCTCCCTGGAGCCGGCCGCCGTCATGCTGCCCTTCCTCAAGCAGGCCCGTAAGGCCGGGGTGCGCCGCGCCGTACTGCTCAGTTCGTCGGCGATCCCCGCCGGCGGTCCGTCCACGGGACAGATCCACCAGGCGCTGCCCGGCCTGTTCGACGAATGGGCGGTACTGCGGCCCTCGTGGTTCATGCAGAACTTCACCGGCGACCACCCGCACGCACAGAGCGTCCGAACGGACGGGACGGTCGAGACGGCCACCGGTGAGGGCCGGGTCGGATTCATCGACGCCGACGACATCGCCGGCGTCGCCGTCCACGCGCTGACCGACACCCGGGCCCCGAACAGCGAACTGCTCATCACCGGCCCACAGGCGCTGAGTTACGGCGACATCGCCGCCGTACTCGCCGAGGTCACGGGCCGGGCGGTCACCCATCGACAACTGACGTACGAGCAGATGCGCGACCGTCTGGCACTCTCGATGCCCACCGAGTACGCCGCGCTGCTCGCCGGCCTGGACCGCTCCATCTCGGAGGGGGCCGAGGACCGCACCACCGACACGGTGCGGCGGATCACCGGCCGTGCTCCGGGCACCTTCCGCGCCTTCGCCGAGCGGGAGTTGGCCTGAGCCGGCGCGCACGACCCGTCGGCCGTCCTACTGTCCGGCGCGGCGTTCCGTGTGGGCCGAGCGTACGGTCGGCCAGTTCTGGGGCGGTACGGCCTCCCGCGTCAGGCCGGTGAGGACCGCCCGTACGACGCGCTCCGCCTCGCGAGCGACGGCCTGCGGCTCGTCGAGCCGGGCCAGCCCGTCGACGAGCAGCGTCGCGAGTCCGTGGATGGCGGCCCAGACGACGAAGTCGGCCCCGGGGCGGGCCGCTTCCGGTCTATCCGACGATCACGCGCTTCCACCCCGAACACGGCTTCGGAGCGCAGGCGTTCAAGAGCGCGGCCACGATCGTGTACAACCGCGGCCAGCGCGATGAACTGCACCGCAAGGGCTCCGCGTACATCGACATGTTCCGGAGAATGAGCCCCGCCGTCGCGGCCGAACTCGACGGCGTCGAGCTGGTCGACCCCGATCTCGTGGACGACGACCGGGCCGAGATCGACCTCGGCGGCCGTACGGCGGTGCTGCGCACCGTCGGCCCGGCGCACACCTCGCTGATCCGCGACGTACGCGACTACCTGACCTATCGTCCGCGACGAGGTCGAGCGGCTGCGTACGAGCGGTGCGTCCGCCGACGAGGCGGCGACGACGAGGCGGCGACGACGAGGCGGCGACGGCGATCGAGAAGGCCGCGCGGGCCCGTTGGAGCACCTGGGAGCGGCCCGAGTGGATCGGCCTCGCCGTTCAGGCGTTCTACGCGGCCGGCTCCACGGGCTGACGATCCACCCCGCCGGCCGGGTCCGCCCTGCCCCGCCGGAAGGTCCGGATCCGTCCGTGGGTTGACGGGCGGCCCGGACCTTCCGGTCGGCTTCAGTGGCCTTCGGTCGGTTGTCGCTCAGCTTTCGGTCAGACGCGGTCGGCCGCGATCAGCAGGTACTGGAAGGAGCCGTCCTTGTACGAGTTGATGAACGCCTCCTCGATACCGGTGACCAGCGAAGACGTGGCCCGCAGCTCCCAGTAGGGCAGCGTCTCGGGGGTCAGGTCGATGATGGCCTGCGGTACGAGACGGTTGTCGGCCATGGCCTTCAGATACTCCCGGCGGGAGTGGATGTTGCACTCGAAGTGCGCGTTGATCTGGGAGACCCACTTCGAGGGCTGGCCGTAACGCGGGTTCCAGCAGCCGGTGATGGTCACATAGCGGCCGCCGATCCTGAGGACGCGGGAGTGTTCGGCGAAGAGGTCGTCCAGATCGACGTACATGCTCGACTCGTTGTTCCACGAGCCCGCGGCCTGTCCCGTCTCGAAGGGCGTGTCGAGCATGTTGCACACGCGGGCCCGGACGTGGTCCTCGATGCCGAGTTCATGGGCGCGCCGGTTGGCGAACTCGGCCTGTTTGGCCGACAGGGTGACGCCCTCGACCGTGCAGCCGAAGCGTTGATGGGCCATGACCATCGAGCCGCCCCGGCCGCAGCCGGCGTCCATGAGTGTGTCGTCGCGCCCGATGGAACCGAGCTGGTCCAGAAGGACTTCGGCCTGGGCCGACTCCAGCCGGTGCAGCTCGGCGATCAGCCTCTTCTCGTACCCGCTGTCGTCCGAGTCCCCCAGGGCCGCGTGGTCGACGTCGCCGAGGCCGTAGTGGTGGTGGTAGAGCCCGTCGACGTCGCCGAGACGCAGATTCACGGGCCTGGCCTCACCGTCCCAGTAGCGGGCGATGTCCCCCTGGTACGGCGACGCCGGGGCGGGGATGTACACGGACGTGCCGGTGCTGAGCTGGGTGCTGGTCACAGTGAAATGCGCTCCTTACCAGAAATCGGGCAGGCTGTATCGGTAGGTGTTGGTCTGGTGCCAGTAGTGGTTGCCGTCGACCCACACGGCCACTCCCCGGAGGAAACGCAGCACGCTCGGGACGGGGCAGGCGGCCGCCAGGGCGGCGGCTTCGGCTTCGAAGTCGTGCATGAGGTCGTTGTGGACCTCGACCGCCTTCAGATAGGCGTCCCGGTCGGAGACCCGCTCACGTTCGGCGATCACCACGGGCAGGTTCAAGTGCCGTCCGGGGCTCTTGAGTTCCTTGGTGTACGAGTACAGGTCGTTGACGATGGTGGTGGCGTTGCCGGCGAGCGCGATGACCCGCTGCATGGCGGGCTGGGCGTGCAGGTCCGCGGGCAGTTCGTAGCCGCCGACGGTGTCGGTGATCGTGGGGCAGGGGCGGAAGTTGTTGAACTGGCGCATCGCCAGGTACTCCCACACCTCCGGTACGTGATCCGTCTCGGCCCACGCGGCCTCGGCGAGATAGCCCAGGTGCAGACGGGCCATGTCGTGCCGGTACCGGTCGGCCTGCGAGGGAGTGGACTGCCGGCAGAAGTACTCCATCGCGGAGCGGTAGGCGCGCCGGGGTCCGTCGGACCGGAGCGACTCCGCCCACTGCGGCTCGTAGTCCTTCGTCGTGTGCAGGGGGTCGAGGGCCGTGTGCGCCAGCAGAAGACGGCCGCCGAGTCCGACGGGCGAGCCGCCGTGATCCTCGCAGTAGCAGTCGTCGACCGCGTTCTCGGCGACCATCAGCCGGGTGGCGATCATCAGGTGGTCGACGGTGGGGGCGTCCGGATGGCAGGCGACCATGTAGCGGCCGACGGAGAAGCCGTCGAACTGGTCCTGCCACTCCGGCGGGAACGCCTGGACCTCGTCCACCGCCCACGTTCTGATCCGGCGTCCGACCTCCGCCACCCGCGCCGGGTCGGGCCGCGGCACCGGGTGGTGGTAGAGGCCGGGGATCGGTCTGCCCCCCACGTCCTCCACGTCCTCCACGTCCTGCCCGGGGCTCTCGGGCCCCGGGGGGTCCGGGAGAGCGGTGGTTTCGGGGGGAGTCGGAGGTGCCGCGGGTCGGCCCAGGTGCAGGCTCGCCGTGCCCAGACCACTGGGGCCGCCCAGGATCCGCTCCAGGGCGGGGCTCGGTCGCCCCACCTCGGCGGCGGACGGACTCGGCTGCAGAGAGGAAGGCCCGGGATCGGGCATCCGTAACTCCTTGGGGTCGAGGTGCCCGGTCGGTACTACGGCCGTGTACGGGCGATCTGCACGTTCTCCAGGATGCCGAGCGCGTCGGGCACCAGGACGGCGGCGGAGTAGTAGGTGCTGACCAGGTACGAGATGATCGCCTGCTCGCTGATGCCCATGAAGCGGACCGACAGCCCCGGTTCGTACTCGTCCGGCAGGCCGGTCTGGCGCAGCCCGACGACGCCCTGGTTGTCCTCGCCGGTGCGCATGGCGATGATCGAGCTGGTGTTCTGCTTGGTGATGGGGATCTTGCCGCAGGGCAGGATCGGTACACCGCGCCAGGCCGGGACCTGCTGGCCGCCGAGGTCGACGTGGTCCGGATAGAGCCCGCGGGCGTTCAGCTCACGCCCGATCGCCGCGATCGTCCTGGGATGGGCGAGGAAGACCTTGGTGCCACGGCGGCGGCAGAGCAGCTCGTCCAGGTCGTCCGGGGTGGGCGGACCGGAGTGGGGCTGGATGCGCTGTTTGAAGTCGGCGTTGTGGAGCAGGCCGAACTCCCGGTTGTTGACCAGCTCGTACTCCTGGCGCTCACGCAACGCCTCGACGGTGAGGCGCAGTTGCTCCTCGGTCTGGTTCATCGGCCCGTTGTAGAGGTCGGCGACCCGGGTGTGGACGCGCAGAACGGTCTGGGCGACGGAGAGTTCGTACTCGCGCGGCTTCAGTTCGTAGTCCACGAACGCGCCGGGCAGCGCGGCCTCGCCGGTGTGGCCGGCCGACATCGCGATCTCGGCCTCGCCGTGCCGGTTCTGCCGCTGGTGGGGAATCGAGCTGAACCCCTGGACATGGGCCCGCAGGCCGGGCGCCGAGGACAGTACGGCGGCGAAGTCGGCCCGGGACAGGGTGAGAAGGGTGCCGTTGGTCTCGGCGGTCGCGGTGTGGTCCCACCTCGCTTCGGAGTCCAGGAGCGCGTCCTCACCGAAGTGGTCGCCGTCGGCGAGGACCGCGACGGCCAGCTCGTCGCCGTACTTGCCGACGGAGGTCTGGTTGACACGGCCGTGTGCGATGAGGTGGATCTGCTCGGCGGGCGTACCGCGTTCGGCCAGCGTCTCGCCCGCGCGGAAGTCGCGCTGGACGCACCGGTCGGCGAGCGCGCTCAGCACCTCGACGTCCTCGAAGCCGCTCAGCAGGGCCAGTTCGCCGAGTTCGCGGGGGATCACCCGGACGTTGGCACCGTCCTGAACGAACTCCACGCGCCCGTCGCCGACGGTGTACGTCAGCCGACGGTTCACCCGGTAGGCACCGCCCTTGGTCTCGACCCAGGGAAGCGTCCGCAGCAGCCACCGAGAGGTGATCTCCTGCATCTGCGGGGCGGACTTGGTGGTGGTGGCGAGGTTACGGGCAGCCGCGGTACCGAGACTGGACTGCGGTGGCGACTCCTGCTGTGCTTCCGGGCTGCTGTCGACGGTCATCGGGTGGGTTCTCCTTAGCGACGGCGGTACTCGACGGACATCCGCGCAATCACGGGCAATCCGTCCAGATCCAGGGGAACGCTAACGGCCGTCGCGCCCAACTCGGCCGAAGAATCCGCCGGGTTACCTCGATACGGCGATCTTGCTGGCCATGAGGTTTATCCGACTGACCGGCGGTGTTCGAACGATGCGATCAACGAGTGCCGAGCGGGACGGTGGCCGGACCCGTCGGCCGGTACGTGGCCCCGCTTGAGCGGGACTTGAGCGCTCCGGTGTCTGATGGGCGCATGGTGACGATGATCAATCAGATGACGGTCCACGGCGACGAGGCGCTGTTCCGCTCGGCGCTGGACGCGATCTGCGCCCATATGCGCGCCCGGCCGGGCTTCCTCGACCTGCGCCTGCACCGTGGGACGGCCCGGCCGGAGCGCTGGGCGATGATCGCCCACTGGTCGGACGCGGGCGCGCACCGCGCCGCCGCGACGGCGCCGGGGGCCGCCGCCCTCTTCGAGCGGCTGCGGGCGCAGGCGGAGACGGCGCCCGAGGTGTACGAGACGGTGGAGGACACCGGTCACGAAGGCTAGACCCTGTCTTCGAAGTCCCTCCCGGCCGGGACGCCCGGTACGGCACATCGCCGCCGTTCGGTGTCGTCCACCGTGAGTCGAGCGCGGCTCCAGCCGGGCGGGACAGGTTCGTGCCGGAGGTGGTGGAACCATGACCGAGCACATCACGACAACAGACCGTGCCCCAGCGGGTGTCGGCTCCGGGGCGGTGGCCGTCGCGCGGGTCGCGGCGGCCCACGCGAAGGCCGGGGAAGAGGATCGCCGGCTCGCCCCCGAGGTCGTCGCGGCACTGGTCGAGGCGGGCTTCGCACGACATTTCGTACCGGCCGTCCACGGGGGCGCCGACGGCGGCTTCGCCGAACTGACGGAGGCGGTCGCGCGCGTCGGTGAGGGCTGCACCTCCGCAGCCTGGGCGGCTTCGCTCGCCGCGTACGCGGGGCGCTACGCCGCGTACCTGCCGCCCCAGGCGCAGGAGGAGATCTGGGGCGGCGGACCCGACGTGCTGCTGGCGGGCGCCCTGATCCCCTCGGGGAAGGTGGAGCGCACCTCACGGGGGTGGCGGCTGACGGGTGACTGGCCGTACATCAGCGGCGTGCACCACGCGGACTGGGTGCTGGCCTGCGCGACGGTGCGCGACGACGACACCGGCGAGGACGACGAGGTGCGGTTCTTCGCGGTCCCGCGTGCCGAGCACCGTATCGAGCGCACCTGGTCGACGTCCGGGATGCGGGCCACCGGCAGCGACACGCTCGTCCTGGACGGGGTCGTGGTGCCGGAGCACCGGTCGTTCCCGCGTGCCCGGGTGCTGGCCGGTCGCGCCCCGGGGTCCGTGGCGCGCTGTCACACGGTGCGGATGGCGGAGGTCGGCGCGCTGCCCTTCGTCGCCCCGCTGATCGGCGCGGTACGGGGCGCGTTGCGTGCCTGGACCGCGCGTACCTCGCTGCGGGTGGATGCCAGGGGCCGGGCGGTGGCGGCGTCACCGCTCGTTCAGTCGACGCTGGCGCGGGCGGCCGGCGAGGTGGACGCGGCCGAGCTGCTGGTCCTGCGCGCGGCGGCGGTCGCGGACGGTGACGCGCGGGTGTCGGGGGACGATTCGGCGCTACGGGGTCCGAGAGACACCGCACTCGCGGTGGAGCTGCTGGTGGCCGCGGTGGGCCGGATCATGCGGGCGAGCGGTACGTCGGGGCAGACCGAGTCCGATCCGGTGCAGCGTTTCTGGCGGGACGTGAACGCCGCCGCGTCGCACGTGGCTCTCTCTTTCGACTCCGCCGGGACCGCGTACGGCGCCTGGGCCTTGAAGGAGGCGCGATGACAGGCACGGGGACGGGCACGACGACGGGCACGGTGCTCGTGACGGGGGCGACCGGGGCCGTGGGCGGTCGCCTGGTGCGGAAGCTGGTGGCCGACGGGAATCGGGTGCGGGCCCTGGTCCGCAGCCCCGAGCGGGTCTCGGCGCTCGCCGGGACGGGGGCGGAGCCGGTGCTCGGGGATCTGCACGACGTGCCGTCCCTGGACGCCGCGCTGAAAGGGGTCGACCGGGCCTTCCTCCTCCTGGAGGAGGACGCGGGACGGTCCTTCTCCGAAGCGGCGGCCCGCGCCGCCGGGCTGCGGCAGATCGTCGTGCTCTCGGCGACGGCCGCCGCCGACCCCTCGTACGAGAACCCGATGTTCCGCAAACACGTCCTGGGCGAGCGGCACGTGCGCGGCACGGGGGTGCCGTGGGTCTTCCTGCGGCCGGGGGCCTTCGCCTCGCTCGCGCTGCACTGGGCACCCGCGCTGCGCGGTGACGGGGTCGTGCGCGTACCGCATCCCGAACTGGCGGTGCCGCTCATCGATCCCCGGGACATCGCCGACGTCGCCGCGGTGGTGCTGGGGTCGCCGGTGCCTGACTGGGCCGGCCGCGTCGTCCCGCTGTCGGGCCCCGAGGTGCTGACCCTGCCGCGGCGGGCGGAGATCCTCTCCGCCGAACTGGGCCGTCCCCTGCGGGTGGTGGGGGTGCCCGAGGAGCAGTGGGTGGCGCTGGCCGCGCGGCAGCTTCCCGAGGAGTTCGCGCGGGCGCTGGCCGGGGTGGAGCGGTACTTCACGGCGCATCCGCCGAAGGCGCTGTCCACGGTCCAGGAGATCACCGGCAGTCCGGCGCGCGACTTCCACACCTGGGTGCGGGACCACGCGGGGGCGTTCGGGCTCGACTCCTCCGTGGCCCCTTCGGGCTGAGCGGGACGGCGCGGAGGAAGGCGGGCGGGCCCCGGTTCTACGAC
>NZ_JBHUZM010000066.1:0-41621 GCF_042667665.1 Streptomyces sp. NPDC057307
CGGGCCGTCAGGTCCGTGACACCCCTCCTCGCCGCTTCTGGCGCGCCGTCGACAGCGCCTTCTACAGCACCTTCGACAGGAACGACTTCGTCCGCTCGTGCTGCGGATTCGTCAGGACCTCGCGCGGATGGCCCGACTCCACGACCACCCCGTCGTCCATGAACACCAGCGCGTCGCCGACCTCGCGGGCGAAGCCCATCTCGTGCGTCACGACGATCATCGTCATGCCGGACTCGGCGAGGTCCCGCATCACGTCCAGGACGTCGCCCACCAGCTCCGGGTCGAGCGCCGACGTCGGCTCGTCGAAGAGCATCAGCTTCGGCTCCATCGCGAGCGCGCGGGCGATCGCCACGCGCTGCTGCTGGCCGCCGGAGAGCTGCGACGGATAGCCGTCGGCCTTGTCCGCGAGCCCCACCCGGTCCAGCAGCCTCTCGGCCCGCTCCCTGGCGACGGCCTTCGTCTCACGGCGCACCTGCATCGGTGCCTCCATGATGTTCTCGATGGCCGTCATGTGCGGGAAGAGGTTGAAGCGCTGGAAGACCATGCCGATGTCCCGGCGCTTCAGGGCCACTTCGGAGTCGCGCAGCTCGTACAGCTTGTCGCCCTTCTGGCGGTAGCCGACCAACTCGCCGTCGACGTACAGCCGTCCGGCGTTGACCTGCTCCAGATGGTTGATGCACCGCAGGAAGGTCGACTTGCCGGACCCGGAGGGCCCGATCAGACAGAAGACCTCGCGCGGCGCGACCTCCAGGTCGATGCCCTTGAGCACGTGGGCGGCGCCGAACGACTTGTGTACGGCCTCCGCCTTCACCATCGCGGTCCCGCTGCCGGTCGCGCCGTTCGTCGTCTTCGCGATGGCGGTCATGCGGTGCCTCCGTTCGGGCGGCCCAGGGACAGCAGATTGGCCTTGATCTTCTGGAACGGGGTCTGCGGCAGGGTGCGCAGCGAGCCACGCGCGTAGTGCCGCTCCAGGTAGTACTGACCGATGCTCAGGACCGAGGTCATCAGCAGATACCAGGCGGCGGCGAGGAACAGCATCTCGACCGGGGCGCCGGACGTCTGCCCGATGTCCTGCGCGTATCTCAGCAACTCGTAGAACTGCACGGTCGCGACCAGTGACGTCGTCTTCAGCATGTTGATGACTTCGTTGCCGGTCGGCGGCACGATCACCCGCATCGCCTGCGGGATCACGACACGGCGCAGCGTCTTGGAGTGGCTCATGCCCAGCGCGTGCGACGCCTCCGTCTGCCCCTCGTCGACGGAGAGCAGACCGGCCCGGCAGATCTCCGCCATGTACGCGGCCTCGTTGAGGCCGAGGCCGAGCAGCGCCGTCAGGAACGGCGTCATGAAGCTGGCCCAGTAGTCCTTGTAGATCGGCCCGAGGTTGATGTACTCGAAGACCAGGCCGAGGTTGAACCAGACCATGAGCTGGACGAGGACGGGCGTACCGCGGAAGAACCAGATGTACGACCACGCGATGGACGACATCACCGGGTTCTTCGACAGCCGCATCACCGCGAGGACGATGCCGCCGACCACGCCGATGGCCATCGACAGGACGGTGAGGATCATCGTCTGGCCGACACCCTTGAGGATGCGGTCGTCGAAGAAGTAGTCCGGTACGGCGCCCCAGTTGATCTTTCCCTGGGAGAACGCGTAGATGATCGTCGCGAGCAGCGCGAGCGCGACGACCGCGCTCACGTACCGCCCGTAGTGCCGGACCGGAATGGCCTTGATGGCCTCCGGCCCGGCGGATCCCGCCGGTGGCGCGTCGGACGGGCCGTCCGACTTCGTTATGTCAACAGACACGGATGCTGCCTTTCGGAGCCGGGCGCGGATCAGGTGCCGGCGTTGATCGAGGCTTCCTTGACCGCGCCGGCGTCGACGCCCCACTTCGCGATGATCTTGTCGTACTCGCCGTTCTTGATGATCGCGTCGAGCGCGGCCTGGAGCGCCTTGCTCAGTTCGTCGTTGCCCTTGGCGACCGCGATGCCGTACGGGGCGGCCTCGATCTGCTCGCCGACGAGCTGGAAGTCGTTGCCGCCGCCCGAGGTCTTCACCGCGTACGCCGCGACCGGGAAGTCCGACGAACCGGCGTCGGCGCCACCGGCGCGCAGCCGTGTCTGGGCCTGCTGGTCGTTGTCGAACGGCTCAATGCCGATGGCCTTCTTGCCGCCGTCCGTACACTTCGTCGACTCGGCCTTGGCCAGGTCGTGCGAGACGGTGCCGCGCTGGACGACCATCTTCTTGCCGCACAGGTCCGACCAGGCGGCGATGCCCTTGTCGTCGCCCTTCTTGGTGTAGATCGAGACACCGGCGGTGAAGTAGTCGACGAAGTCGACACCCTCGCCGACCTTCTTGCCCGTCTCGGAGTCCACGCCGTCCTGACGCGCCTTGGTGTCGGTCATGGCCGACATGGCTATGTCGTACCGCTTGGAGCGCAGACCCGTGAGCAGCGTGTCGAAGGTGCCGTTCTCGAACTCGAACTTCACCCCGAGCTGCTTGCCGAGCGCGTCGGCGATGTCGGGGTCGATACCGACGGTCTTGCCGGCGTCGTCCTTGAACTCGACCGGCGGGTACGCGATGTCGGAGCCCACCTTGATGACGCCCTTGTCGGCGATCGCCTTCGGCAACTGGTCGGCCAGCGGCGCGCTCTTCGTGGTGGCGGGGGAGTCCTTCTTCCCGCTGTCGGTCTGGTCGCCGCAGGCGGTCAGCAGCAGAGTGCCGGCGACCGCGATCGCGCCGACCGCGGCGAGGCGGGACTTCCCGGCGGTGGTACGACTGGTGAAGCTGGCGGTCATGATGAGGATCCTCCGGCGGACGAGGGAATTGCCACGCGGTGGGCACGCGCCATCGAGTGTCGCGACCGTGTGCGATTGATTAGGGCATCTTGCCATTCGGACTGGTCGGATCAGGGGGCTGGTCATGTCAAAATCGGATAACGGGTGACCCTCGTGTCCCAGCAGTCCGGCAGACCAGGACCGGACCATCTGCTGGAGAGCCTTCTATCGGCCGGACAATCTCCGGTCCGTCCTCCCCTCCGGGTGGTTTCGTGTCGTGCGGCGGAAGTGTCCTGAAACTCCGCTATGAGTCATGTCACCGCTTGTGAAACGAGTCGTGGACGTCCGGCCCGTCCGGTATGAAGGACAGCTACACCCCTCATCCGGGGCTCAGGGCGCGTGTGCGGCGCGCCCGCGCGTATGTACCTCCTCCTGTTCGGCGTTCCAACCGCCGATAACAGGACACGTACGCGGTGCCCGCCCACCCCTCCGTAACCCAGGAGTGGACACCCTCAACTGATGAAGAGACTTAAGGGGTCAAGAACATGGCAGCGGAGATCGTGAATCCTCGCAGTGAGAGCGACACCGAAGGCGCCACCGACGAGCCCTTCGATCCGGCGTTCGCGCTGCACCGCGGCGGGAAGATGGCCATCCAGGCCACCGTGCCCGTCCGGGACAAGGACGACTTGTCCCTCGCCTACACGCCCGGGGTCGCCAAGGTGTGCACGGCGATCGCCGAGAACCCGGAGCTGGTCCACGACTACACCTGGAAGTCGCAGGTCGTCGCCGTCGTGACGGACGGGACCGCGGTGCTCGGTCTCGGTGACATCGGCCCGGAAGCCTCGCTCCCCGTGATGGAGGGCAAGGCGATCCTGTTCAAGCAGTTCGGCGGCGTCGACGCGGTGCCGCTGGCGCTCGCCACGACCGACACCGACGAGATCATCGACACCGTCGTGCGGCTCGCCCCGTCCTTCGGCGGGGTCAACCTGGAGGACATCTCGGCGCCCCGCTGCTTCGAGATCGAGCGCAGGCTCCAGGAGCGGCTCGACATCCCCGTCTTCCACGACGACCAGCACGGCACGGCCGTCGTGACACTCGCCGCCCTGCGCAACGCCGCGAAGCTCACCGGGCGCACGCTCGGCGACCTGCGCGCCGTCATCTCCGGGGCGGGCGCGGCGGGGGTCGCCATCGCGAAGTTCCTGCTGGCCGCGGGGATCGGCGACGTGTCGGTCGCGGACCGCAAGGGCATCGTCAGCCCCGACCGCGACGACCTGACGGACGTCAAGCGCGAACTGGCCGAGATCACGAACCGCGCGGGGCTCTCCGGCTCGCTGGAGGCCGCCCTGGCGGGCGCGGACGTCTTCATCGGCGTCTCCGGCGGTACGGTCCCGGAGCCGGCGATCGCGTCGATGGCCCCGGAGGCGTTCGTCTTCGCCATGGCCAACCCGAACCCGGAGGTGCACCCCGACATCGCGCACCAGTACGCGGCGGTCGTGGCGACGGGCCGGAGCGACTACCCGAACCAGATCAACAACGTGCTGGCGTTCCCGGGGATCTTCGCGGGCGCGCTCCAGGTGCGGGCGTCGCGCATCACGGAGGGCATGAAGATCGCGGCGGCGAACGCGCTGGCGGACGTGGTCGGCGACGAACTGTCGGCGGACTACGTGATCCCGTCCCCGTTCGACGAGCGGGTCGCCCCGGCGGTGACATCGGCCGTCGCCGCGGCGGCGCGGGCCGAGGGCGTCGCGCGGCGGTAGCCGTTCGGCAGTGGTCCGACAACTGTCGCAGGGCCGCCTCCCTCGGTGGGGGCGGTCCTGCTCAGCGTGGAGAGCGACGCTTCGGTGTCACCGCGGGCACAGCCGGTCCAGGGCGGACCGGCTCTCGTCGTCCGCGGGCCGGTAGATCACCAGCCGCTGGTCCGGATCCGGCAGGGGCATCAGCACTTCGAAATCCACCGTGACCGTACCGACCTCGGGATGCCGCATCTCCTTGCGGCCACGGCCGTTCACCGTGATGTCCCGCTCGTTCCAGAACCGCGCGAACTCCTCGTCATTGGTGGTGAATTCGGTGATGAGGTCGGTCAGCGCCCGATCCTCCGGATGAGCGGCCCACGCGGCGCGCAGGTGCGCGATTCCCTCCCGTACGACCCGTTCGCGGTCGACGTAGAAGTCGCGCATCCCCGGATGCATCAGACACAGCCACATCGAATTGCGCCGCGCCGGCGGCAGGGTGTCGAAATCCAGCAGCAGCCTCGCCATTTCGGCGTTCCAGGCCAGAATGTCGTAACGGTGGTTCATCAGCATCGCCGGCAGCGGCGACAGATCGGCGACCAGCCGGGCCAGTGGCGGCGCCGCGGTGGTGGCGGCCTCGGCGGCGTTACGGGGACGCTGCTGGGCCAGGTCGAAGAGGTAGACGCGTTCGTCGGGGGCCAGGCGCAGGGCCTCCGCCAGCGCCTCCACCACGTTCGCCGACGGCCGCAGTCCGCGGCCCTGCTCCAGGCGCACGATGTAGTCGATGCTGATCCCGGCCAGCTCGGCGACCTCTTCGCGGCGCAGGCCCGGCGTCCGCCGGGCCCGCCGGCGCGGCGGCAGACCGAAATCGCGCGGGTCCAGATGCTCGCGGCGGCTACGCAGGAAAGCGGCCAGCTCCCGCGTCGTATCCACGGTGCTCTCGGTGACAGTCATCGGCTTCGATGCTACAGCGAGGGTAGGACCGGCCTTCCCAGGAAGTTCTCTCCCTTATCCCCGGCCCGCGGTGGTCACAGGCTTGTGCCCGGCAACGGATCGCAAGCACAGGAGCACACGATGTCCCTCACTCTCGACACCTACCGGCTACTGGGCCGCTCCGGGCTGCGGGTCTCACCGCTGGCCCTCGGCGCGGCGACCTTCGGCACCGAATGGGGCTGGGGCGCCGAGCAGGACGACGCGCGCGAACTCTTCGACCTCTATATCGAGCGCGGCGGCAATTTCATCGACACCGCCAACACATACACCAACGGCAGTTCCGAGCGCCTGCTGGGCGAATTCACCCGCGACAACCGGGAAAGGCTGGTGCTCGCGACGAAGTACTCGACGCTGGCCCGGCCCGGCGACCCCAACTCCGGGGGCAGCCACCGCAAGACCATGTTCGACTCGGTGGAGACCAGTCTGCGCCGGCTGAACACGGACTACCTCGATCTGCTCTATCTGCACGTGTGGGACTTCACGACGCCGGTCGAGGAGATCCTGCGGGGGATGGACGACCTGGTCCGCCAGGGCAAGGTCCTGTACGTGGCGATCTCCACCGCCCCGGCCTGGCAGGTGTCGCGCATGCAGGCCATCGCCGATCTGCGCGGCTGGTCGCCGCTGGTGGCGCTGCAGATCGAGTACAACCTGATCGAGCGCACCGCGGAACGTGACCTGATCCCCATGGCGCGCGAGATGGGGCTGGGCGTGGTCCCGTTCTCACCGCTGGCCGGCGGGGTGCTCACCGGCAAGTACAGCCGGGCCGATCTGACCGCGACGGAGGTCGCCGCCGACGGCACCCGCAAGGGCTTCAACATCGCCAACGGCGCGCTCACCGAACGCAACCTCTCCATCGCGGACGTCGTGGGGGAGGTCGCCGCGGAGCTGGGCCGGACACCCGGCCAGGTCGGACTGGCGTGGACCCTGCGGAACCCGGGCGTGACGGCATCGATCATCGGCGCGCGCACCCCGGCGCAGTTGAAGGACAACCTCGGCGCCCTGGAGGTCGAGTTCACCGCCGCCCAGGTGGCCCGCCTCGAAGAGGCCGGCGCGATCGAACCGGGCCTCCCGCACAGCCTCCTCGACAGTGACAGGGGCCGTACGTTCAACAGCGGCGACCTGAAGATCGAACCCCGCCGCTGACACCCGGAGACGTCCGACCGGAGACCGCGCGCCCGCTCCCTCCACGGGCCCGCCGCCGCGTCCCGCCCGCCCGCCGCAACCCAACCGACCCCGCCCATTCACCCGCACCTGGTGGGATCCTCGCGCTACACATCCCACCCAGGAGGCGCTTGTGAATCTGCTTGTCAACGGTGACGCCGAGCAGGGGTCCGGAGGTACCGCCGAGCCCGTCGGGCAGGTGGTCGGATGGGTCGTACGGCAGGGGGCGCCCGCGCTCGTCGGGTACGACGTCGGGGACGGGTATCCCACGCCCGACGATCCCGGGCCGGCCGGCGGCGCGGCCGGAACGCGGTTCTTCTCCGGCGGGAACAGCCCCTTCACCACCCTCGTCCAGGAGGTGGCCCTTCCCGCCTCCGGCACCACGGGGCACCGCGCCGTGGACGCCGGGCGGGTCCGGTACGCGCTCGGCGGCTGGCTCGGCGGGTACGCCGGGCAGGAGGACGGGGTCAGGCTGTCCGTCGAGTTCCGGGACCGGGCCGGCACCCCGCTCGCGCTCTCCGTCCTCGGCCCCGTCACCGCCGGCGAACGCGGCCACGCCACCGCGATGCTGGAGCGCCGCGCCGAGGCCGCCGTACCGCCGGGTGCCCGCTCCGCCCACGTACAGCTCTCGTTCACCCGCACCGGCACGGGCACGTCCAACGACGGCTACGCCGACGCGATCTCACTCGGCCTCACCGCCTCGGGGAGGCACTCGTGACCCTCAACAGACGTGATCTGCTCAAGGCCGCCGGCGCCGCGGGCGCGCTCAACGTGGTCTGGCCGCTGACCGCCGGACTCTCCCCGGCCCAGGCCCGCGAGGCCGCGCAGGCGCTCGGTTCGACGTACGACCAGGCGCCGTTCACGCTCGGTGTCGGGTCCGGCGACCCACAGCCCACCAGTGTCGTGCTCTGGACGCGGCTCGCGCCCGAGCCGTTCGCCGAGCCGGGCGAGCAGCCGCTCGACGAGATCGTCGACGTCCGCTGGGTCGTCGCCGAGGACCGCGCCCTGCGCCGCGTCGTGGCGCGCGGCACCGTCCCCGCGTCCGCGACCCTCGCGCACAGCGTGCACGTACCGGTCGGCGGGCTGCGCCCCGGCCGTACGTACTGGTACGCCTTCACCGCGCTCGGCAGGACCAGCCGCCTGGGCCGGACCCGTACCGCCCCCTCCGGCCAGGTCCGCAGCGCCCGCTTCGCCACCGCCAACTGCCAGAACTACCCGCAGGGCCACTACGCCGCGCTGGCCGGGATCGCCCGGGAGGACCTGGACTTCGTCATCCACCTCGGCGACTACATATACGAGCACGGCCCCGAGGGCAGCGACATCCGCGACCACAACGGCCCGGCCATCTACACGCTGCACGACTACCGGATGCGCCACGCCCTCTACAAGGGCGACCCGTCGCTGCGCGCCGCGCACGCCGCGCACCCGTGGTTCCTCACCTGGGACGACCACGAGGTGGCGAACGACTACAGCGGTACGGGGGGCGGCGCACCCTTCATGGGACGCCGGGCCGCCGCGTACCAGGCGTGGTACGAGCACCTGCCGCACCGGGGCGCCCGGGACTCGGTCCTGCCGGACATCGACCTCCACCGGGTGCGCCGCTGGGGCGACCTGCTGGAGCTGGCCGTGCTCGACCTGCGGCAGTACCGCTCCGCGCAGAACCTCGCCGACGGCACCATCCTGGGCGCCGACCAGAAGACCTGGCTGAAGAAGACCGTCGACCGCGCGCCCGACAGCTGGCACATCTGGGCCAACTCGATCATGCTCAGCCAGCTGCGGGGCCGCCCCGGCGGCGGCTACATGTTCACCGACCAGTGGGACGGCTTCCTCGGCGAGCGCGAGGAGGTGCTGGAGCATGTGCGTACCAGCGGCCTCGAAGACCTCGTGGTCCTCACGGGCGACTGGCACTCCGCGTTCGTCGACGATATCCGGCCCGACTACGACAACACCGAATCGCCGCTCCTGGGAACGGAGTTCACGGCGCACTCGGTGAGTTCCAGCGCGTACGACGCGCAGTGGAACTCCACCAACGGGCCGCTGATGGGCGCGGCCAACCCGCACCTTCAGTACTTCGAGGGCAACCGGTACGGCTACGACGTGTACGAGGTCACGCCGGAACGATTCAGCACGCATATGCGGGTCATCGGGGACCGCCGCGACCCGGCCTCGCCCGTCTCCACCCTGACCACGTTCCATGTGGACCGGGGCACGGCGGGCGCGTACGAGGACCCGGCGACGAAGTCGTCACCCGCGCAGTACCGCAGGGACTGAGACCCGGCGGGGGCGGGACCGGAGGCGGGGCCCGGAGGGGCGGGACCCGCCTCACACGCCCGCGTGGTTCCGCGCGTCCCGCCCCCGCTCTAGGGTCGAGGTCATGTTCGCCGCCTACGCAGCCCGCATCGACCGTGACCAGCCCCTCAACGGCCTTGAGTTGGGCGAACGCCCGGCTCCCGAGCCGCGCCCCGGCTGGTCGACCGTCACCGTCAAGGCCGCCTCACTCAACCATCACGACCTCTGGACCCTGCGCGGGGTCGGCTTCTCGGAGGACCAACTGCCGATGATCCTCGGCTGCGACGCCGCCGGGATCGACGAGGACGGCAACGAGGTCGTCATCCACTCCGTCATCGGCCAGACCGGCCACGGCGTCGGCCCCGGTGAGCCCCGCTCGCTGCTCACCGAGCGCTACCAGGGCACGTTCGCCGAGCGGGTCACCGTACCCACCTGGAATCTGCTGCCCAAGCCCGCCGGGCTGACCTTCGAGCAGGCCGCCTGTCTGCCGACCTCCTGGCTGACCGCGTACCGGATGCTGTTCACCAACGCCGGTGTACGGCCCGGGGATTCCGTCCTCGTGCAGGGCGCGGGCGGCGGCGTCGCGACCGCGGCGATCGTCCTCGGGAAGGCCGCGGGGCTTCGGGTGTACGCCACCAGCCGCGACGAGGCGAAGCGCAAGCGCGCCGTCGAACTGGGCGCCACCGACGCCTTCGAGCCGGGCGCGCGGCTGCCGCACCGCGTGGACGCCGTCATCGAGACGGTCGGCGCCGCGACGTGGTCGCACTCGATCAAGTCCCTGCGGCCCGGCGGCACGGTGGTGATCTCCGGCGCCACGAGCGGCGACCGGCCCTCGCACGCCGAGCTGACCCGGGTCTTCTTCCTGGAGCTGAAGATCGTCGGCTCGACGATGGGCACCAAGGACGAACTGGCGGCGCTGCTGTCCTTCTGTACGGCGACGGGCATCCGCCCCGTCATCGACGACGTCCTGCCGCTGGACCGGGCGCGCGAGGGCTTCGAGCGGATGGCGGCGGGCGATCTGTTCGGCAAGATCGTGCTGACCGGCTGAGGGGGCTTTCGTGAACGCACTGCTGCCGTTGCTTCTGCTCGTCGGCTGCCTCGCGGTGGTCATGGGCTTCTTCGGCCGGCTCGCGCTGCTCGTCAGGCGCCGGGGGAGCGCCGGCGCGGGGATCACCGCGGCCATGGCCGCGTACGACGAGGCGTTCCGGGTGACCGCGCACGAGGCGCACCACGAGATCCAGGCCGCGGCGGAACGGCAGATGCCGCTGCCGTCGCCGTCGCCGCCGCCGTACGGGAGGCTGCCCGCTCGTCGGCGTCGGCGCCGGGCGTGGCGCCGACGCGGCTGACTGTCAATGTTGGTTGACATGGCCGGACTGTCAACGTAAATTGACAGTCATGACCGATGCAACGGATCTCGCCGAGCGGGCGGGCGACCGCGACCCCCGCGTCGGGCTGAGGGCGGTCGCCGCGCTGCGGCGGCTGCTCGAACAGCTCGAAGCCGTCCAGGTGCGCAGCGCCCGAAACCAGGGCTGGTCGTGGCAGGAGATCGCGGCCCAGCTCGGTGTCAGCAGGCAGGCGGTACACAAGAAGTACGGGAGGCAGTGATGTTCGAACGGTTCACGAAAGGCGCGCGCGCCGTGGTGACGGGCGCCGTCGCCGAGGCCGAACGCACGGCGGCGCCCCAGGTCACCGACGAGCACATGCTGCTCGCGCTGCTCGACTCGGAGGGGACGCGCTCGGCGTTCGCCTTCGCCTCGCTCGGCATCCTGGACCGGCGCGCCTCGGTGGAGGCGGGGCTGGCGGACGCGCGCCGGCGGGGCGGCATGTCGCACGCCGACGAGGCGGCGCTCGCCGAGATCGGGATCGACGTCGCGCAGATCGTCTCGAAGGTGGAGGAGACGCACGGCGCGGGCGCGATGGGGGTGGGCGGTCGCGTGAAGCGGGGCTGGACGTCCCACAAGAAGTTCACGCCCGCGGCGAAGAAGACGCTGGAGCAGTCGCTGCGGGTCGCGCTGGGCCGCGGCGACAAGGAGATCACCGACGGCCACATCCTGCTGGCACTGACGGCGCGTCCGGGCGTGGTGTCGGACGTGCTGGCGGACCACGGGGGGACGTACGGGGCGGTGGAGCGGGCGCTGTTCGGGGGGCGGGGCTGAGGGGCCCTCCGGGGGCTGTGCGGGGTTGTCGGGTTGCGGTTTCGTTGGCGTGGGCGGGGTGCGGGGTCTCCGGAGGGGTATGTCCGGACGGCGTGACTTACGCCGCGTGCAGCGCTCGTTGGACCCGACGCGGCCTCCTCGTTCACGCGGCACAAGTCAGCCTGAGTGTCCGAACACACCCCTCCTGCGCCCCCGCCCCCCTCACGCCGTCACGTGGAGCGGTACGAACCCCGCTCCCGCCCGCGGGTTGGAAGGGGGACGCGCAGGGGTCGTGGTCGGACACTCAGGCTGACTTGTGCCGCGTGGGAATGCCGGTTCCCCCGGGTCCAACGAGCCGTGCACGCGGCGTAAGTCACGCCGTCCGGCCATGACCCCGGAGCGGCACCCGGCCACCACCGCAACCCACCCAGCCCGTCCGGCGCTTGAGGACAACCCGACCACCGGGCGGACCCTACGGCTTCGGACCCCGCAGCAGGCCGCCAATACGCGCCGCCGCCGCAGACAAGTGCCCGCGGGCTTCCGCCAGTTGCGTCTCCGTCACACCGTGGTCACGCGCCGCGTCGCGGACGTCGTCGCGGAAGCGGTCCAGCAGGCGGTCCAGGTCGCGGGCCGGGTCGCCCGTCGTGGGGGTGTCGTCCGCCCACTCGGGGTCCGCGTCCGGTTTGGCGTGCGGGGGCCACGCCGAGCCCTTCGCCAGGCCGCCGAGGTGCGTCGACAGTTCGGACAGGCCCTCCCGTACCCCCGTCGGCCAGTCGCCGCGCGCGAAGTGGCCCTGGACCTGGTCCTGGACCTGCTTGGCGATACGCAGCATCTCCTCGCGCGCCGTCTCCTGCGCCTCCTTGGCCTGGCGGCGCGCCTGCTGTGCGTCCTCACGCGCCCGGCGGGACTCGTCCTTCGCCCGGCGGGCCTGTTCCTTCCACTCCTGCTTCGCGCGGCGCAGCTCCTCCTTCGCCGCGCGCCAGGACTCGCCGTCCCCGGTCCAGCTCTCCCCGTTGGTCTGGGTGCCGGCCGATGCCGACGCCGCCGCCGCGCGCATCTCGTTGCGCAGCCGGCCCGCCGCGCCCCGTACGTCGTCGCGGATCTCCGAGGCGAGTTCGGAGACGGACTCGCGGATCTCCAGCTCCAGGTCGGCCAGTTCACCGCTGCGGCCCGCCAACTCCTCGCGGCCCGCCTCCGTGATCGAGTAGACCTTGCGGCCCCCCTCGGTGGCGTGGGTGACCAGGCCCTCGGCCTCCAGTTTGGACAGCCGCGGGTAGACCGTGCCGGCGGAGGGCGCGTAAAGGCCCTGGAAGCGCTCCTCCAGCAGTCTGATCACCTCGTAGCCGTGGCGCGGTGCCTCGTCGAGCAGTTTGAGCAGGTAGAGGCGGAGGCGGCCGTGGGCGAAGACCGGGGGCATGTCAGAGCTCCTTCGTGGCGGGGGGAGAGGAGGGGGCGGCGTCGTACGGGTCTTCCGCCGGTGGCCTGCGGAGCAGGGCGATCGAGCCGGACACCGTCATCGCCTTGAGCTGCCCCGTACCCGCCCCGAGCGTGCCGGTGATCTTCTTCGCGCCCCAGTGTCCGCCGACCCGCAGGTCGTCGAAGGCGTTGGAGACCGAACCGCTCGCCGTGTTCGCCTCGACCTTCGCGTCCGCCGGGTGCGGCAGCCGGATGGCCACCTCGCCCGAGACCGTGTTGACCTTGATGTCGGTGGGTTTGCCGGCGGGTTCGAGGTCGATGACCATGTCGCCGCTGACGGTGTCGGCCCGCACCGACGCTCCCGCGCAGTCGACGACCGTCAGATCGCCCGAGACCGAGCTGAAGCGCAGGTCGCCGGTGACGGCCTGCGCCTCCACGTTCCCGGCGACGGTCTCCGCGCCGACCCGGCCGACGAGGGTGGTGTCACCGTTCACGCCGCGCACGTCCGTGCGCCCCTTGATCCCGGAGATCACGGCACCCGCCCCGACGACGCCGACCTCGACGCTCGCCCCCGCCGGGACCGTGAGGGAGACGACGGCGCGGCGCCGGTGGCCCTTGCTGTCGAGCCACTTGAGGAAGTTGTGCCAGGGGAGGTCCTCGTAGGCGATGGTGAGTGTGTCGCCCGTGCGGGTCACGATCAGGGGCGGGCCGTGGATCTCGGAGATCTCCAGGCGCGCGCCGCCCTGCTCGGCCAGCGCGGTCTCGTCGATGCCGACGACGTTGACCATGCCGTTGACGATGCGCACGCTGAGCGCCGTCACCGGGTCGTCGAAGGTGAGCTTCTTCGGCCCACTGACTTCCCACGTCGACTCTGCCATGGTGCTGACTCCCCCTGTGGCCGGCCACGACGCAACATATCGCGTCTCTTACAGAACACGATATATCGTGGTTGGGGGAAGTCAAGACCTATCGCGATGGCGGCTACTCGTCGTCCTCGTCGTCGTCCAGGCGGGCGAGCCACGTGGCCAGACGTTCCACCGGAACCTCGAAGTCCGGGTTGAGATCGACGAACGTACGCAGCTGCTCGGCCAGCCACTCGAAGGTGACCTCCTCCTCGCCGCGCCGCTTCTCCAGTTCCTCGATCCCGCGATCAGTGAAGTACATGCGATCAGCGTAACTACCTGGTGGGGAGGGGAGGTATCCCCGCACATGGCCGTGGGGTGAGCGGGGGAGTGGTGGCGGAACACGACGTACAGGAAGTGGTCCTGCCCGGTGGGCAGGTCATTCTCGCCAGGGTCAGCGTGCTGCGGCCGGACGAGTCGGAGTTCGAGGACGTCGGGGCCGTCGACCGGCTCCGGTCGGGCGTCGCCCGCGTCAACGAGGTGATCGCCGCGGTCGGCGCCACCGTCATGGACGCGGCGCGGGCGGCGGGACCGAGCGAGGTCAGCGCCACGTTCGGCATCGAACTGGCGGTCAAGCCGGGCGCCGGTGTGGCCGCCGTCCTGGCCGACGGGGAGGCCAAGGCGTCCATCTCCGTCACCCTCACCTGGCAGCTGGACCGCGAAGCGGCACGGCCCGCCCCGGAAGGCTCGCCGGGACCGGAACCACTCCCCACTTCGGGATCATCCGGCTAGCCTCGTCCCACTTGCCTCAACTTCGGGGGAACGGGGTGCGGATGAAAGACGCTCAGGTCGGCCGCGGATCGCCGGGGAGCGGATCGCGGGGCGAAAGGCGACGCGCCCTTCCAACGCCCTCATACTCCCCGCGTGTTGACGCATGAGCTCCCTCGAAGCCCCCGTGAGCCGGGGAGTCGTCCGCATCGGGCCCGCCGCCGACGGGTATGACGCAGACAGTGCCGATTTCTGGGGCAGCGGCTTCTTCGTCGCCCCCGAATGGGTCGTGACCTGCGCGCATGTCGTGGACAAGAGGGTGGGTGCGATGGAGCGGGAGCCAGGGGGCCCAGTCACGGTCACCACCTACGACGAGGAGCGGCTGGACGGCGAGATCGCCCACGTCCTGGCCGGTCACGACCTCGCGCTCGTACGGGTGCCCGGCGCCGACTTCGCCGACTGCCTCTGGCTCAGCGACCGTTCGGCCGCCACACCCGCCCAGGTCGAACTGTTCGGCTGGGCGTCGACGCTGGGGGCGCACGGCGCCGAGGAGTTCGTCGCCACGACGGCCATCGCGACCGGCGGACGCCAGGGGCAGGCGCTGTGGCTCAAGAGCGCCCTGGTGCTGCCCGGTTGTTCGGGCGGCCCCGTCGTCGACACCCGGTACGGATCGGTCGTCGGCGTCATCAAGGGCAAGAAACAGGGCGACGCCACCCTCGGCCGCGCCGAGTCCATCACCGTGCTGCGCGCCCTCGGCGACGAGGTGGCCGGATCCCCGTGGGCGGAGGTCGTCGGCGCCCACGACCGGCACCATCTGCGCCGGTTCGAGGGCCCCGGCGACTGCTGGCCCCGCCGCCACCACCGGCTCGCGCTGGCCCAGGGCCGGCCGCACAGCTTCACGCCGCAGTCACGCACCCAGCTGTACGGGCTGTTCGCCGACGTCGAACCGCCCACGGGCCCCGGCGAGGTGCTGCAACTCGTGAACGGCGCGAGCCGCCGCATGCTGCGCAGCACCCAGCGCATCGAGTCCAACGACCCGCGCACCTGGCGTGAGGGCGCGGGCCTGCTCCACGATCCGCGCGAAGGCACCGAAGCCGCCCCGGCGGGGCAGGACCTCGAACAGGAAGGCGTCGTCCTGTACGCGGCGATGGTCTATCTGACCCTGCGCGCACGCCGCGACAGCCCCGGCGCCCAGAAGCTCCGTGACTGGGTCCACAAGGCCGCCGACGCGCTGGAGAACGAGGTGATCCGCGAGGAGACCCTGGAGATCCTCGCCGGCGGCGACCGCGACGCCGACCCGGAGGCCGGCCCCGTCCTGGAGGCCGTGCACGACGACGTCCTCGTCGTCATCGAGCCCGAGATATACGGCACCCACCCCTGGCGTGTGCAACTGCTGGACCCCGACGGCGGCACGACCACCGTCCGGTACGACGAGGAGGGCGTCCCGCGCCACGGGCTGGAGGAGGCCGTACGCCAGGGTCTGAGCGAGGCACTGGCCCGCGCCGACGCCGGGCAGTACGTCGCGGCCGTCGACTTCCTGCTGCCCCGCGCCCTCTTCGACGAGCCCGTCGACGAGTGGCGCTCCCGGCTGCCGCGCGCCGACGAACCGCCCAGCGTGCACACGCTCCCGATCGGACGGCGCCGAGTCGTCGCCCTGCGCGACCAGTTGCGCCGGCGCGACGGTGTGACCCCGGAGTGGAACCGCGGCAGACGCGCCACCGACCGGGGGCCGCTGGAGGCCGTACCGCTCTGCCTGGACGTGCCGGACCGGGGGCACACGGCCACCGCGCCCGAGGGGGAGGAGGCGGCCTACGCGCGGCTGTCGGTCGGTACGGCGGGCCTCGCGGGCGCGTCCCTGCCGGTGTACTGCGCCAGTACGGCCACCGGGCGCGGCTCGCGTGTCCTCACCCGCGCCTTCCACGCCGGCCATGTCGCCGTGCTGTGCCGCCGCACCGGCGAGGACGGGCACGACGACTGCGCGGAGTTCTACCGCAGGGCCGCCGAGTTGGTGCGCGACGCCCCCACCGGCAGCGCGCTGCGCGAGCGCGTGCGGGTGCTGCGCAACCTCAGCGCCGATCCCGACCGGTCCGACCGGCAGACGGCCTGGGCACGGCACATCGTCCTCATCTACGATCCGCCACACAGGCCGGCGCTTCCCGACGAACCACTGCACGCTCCACCGCTATGACAGATGGATGCCCCCAACTCACCTGCTGCGGACGGGGTACGGACGGCCAGGTGGGGTACGGACGTCCAGGATGCCGGGCGCACGCCGGGCTGACATCGATGAGGAGCCTACTGTGACCGACTGGCGCATCTACCGGGGAGCGGGGCTGCCGCACGACGGTGCGCGGCACTTACCGGATCCGCCCCCCTGGCGGGAGTTCACCGCGCGCACCCCCGACGGCGCGGCGGGTGCGGACGGTACGCCGGACGGACCGGACTCCGAAGAGGTGGACAACGCCCGCCGGCTGGGTGTCAAACGCCGCCTCGTGGAGTCGTTCCACCCGCGCCCCGACGAGGTCGAGGCCGTGAACGCCGCGCTCCAGCTGCGCCGTCCGCTGCTCGTCACCGGCAATCCCGGCACCGGCAAGTCGACGCTCGCGCACGCCGTCGCCCACGAACTGCGGCTCGGCCGGGTGCTGCGCTGGCCCATCGTCAGCCGTACGACCCTCCAGGACGGCCTCTACCACTACGACGCGATCGGCAGGCTCCAGGACGTACAGCTCGACCGGGCGGTCTCCGGCGACGCGGTGCGGCAGCCGCCCATCGGGTCGTACATCAGGCTCGGCCCGCTCGGTACGGCGCTGCTGCCGTCGGCCGACGGACTGCCCCGGGTACTGCTCATCGACGAGTTCGACAAGAGCGACATCGACCTGCCGAACGACCTCCTGAACGTCCTGGAGGAGGGCGAGTTCACGATTCGTGAGCTGGCGCGGCGCGTCGAACGCGAACCGGCGACCGACGTCCTCACCGACGACGGGACGCCGGTGACCGTGACCGGCGGCCGGGTCCGGTGCACCGCCTTCCCGTTCATCATCCTCACCTCCAACGGCGAACGGGACTTCCCCGCCGCCCTGTTGCGCCGCTGTATCCAGCTCGAACTCAAACCGCCCGGCGAGAAACAGCTCGCCGCGATGGTCGCGGCGCATCTGGGCGAGGAGGCCCTGGAGGAGGGCGCCGAGCTGATCGAGCGGTTCCTCCAGCGCGAGCCCGGCGAGGTCGTCGCCACCGACCAACTGCTGAACGCGCTGTATGTGACCCAGCGGGCGGCCCACGCCGAACAGGTCACCCGCAACAGGCTCGCCGAGATGCTGCTCCGCCCTCTCGACCGTCCGAGGTGATGGCGGATGACCACCCCCGACCCGCCCCCCGGCGACACGCCCCGCCCGGACCCCGCCGGACCGTCCGCCGGACCGGACGGGCTGGCGGAGCTGGTCGGCCGGCTGCGCGCCGCGGGCCGCGACGTGTCGGCCAGAGAGCTGGCCGAGGCCGTGTGGCTGGCGCGTCTGACGGCTCCGCGGCCCCGCTCAGGGGATCGTCCTGAGCATCATGAACCTCCGCCCACCCGGCCGACCGGGTCCGACGAGGCCGTCCGGCCGCCCGCCGACGAGCCGGAGCCCCGGCCCGAGCCCCCGCCCCGCAGCGCCGAACACACCGCGCCCCTCTCGCTCTACGCGCCGTCCGGCGCCGACGCCGTCCCGACCCGCTCCTTCCCGATACGGGCCCCCGCCACCGGAGCCCTCTCCGGCCTGCTCGGCCTGCAACGCGCGCTGCGACCGCTGCGCGGCTACCGCCCGCCCGTCGCGCCCGTCCTCGGCGCGGAACTGGACGAGGAGGCGACCGCCGAACGCAGCGCCGCCGACGGCATCCTGCGCCCCGTACGCCGCCCGGCCGCGCACCGGGAGGCGGAGATCCAGCTCCTGATGGACGCCTCCCCGACCGCGTCGGTGTGGCATCTGACCCTGGAACGGCTCCGCCAGGCCTGCGAACGGCTCGGCGCCTTCCGCGACGTCCAGGTGCACTATCTGCACCAGGGACCGGACGGTTCGGCGATGGCCGGCACCGGACCCGACCCGCACCACACCCGGCTGCGCCCCGCCGACCAGCACCGCGACGTCACCGGCCGCCGGCTCACCCTCGTCATCAGCGACTGCGTGGGGCCGCTGTGGCAGTCCGGCGGCGCCCAGCGGCTGCTGTACCGCTGGGCCGAGGTCTCCCAGATCGCCGTCGTCCAGCCGCTGCCGCCGCGCCTGTGGGACCGTACGGCGCTGCCCGCCGATCCGGGGATGCTCGTGCACGAGCCCGGGGTGGGGCGCGGCATGCGGTTCGTCGCCGACGAGCGGCACGGCCGCGCGGAGCCGCCCGCCGGGGCGCTCCCGGTGCCCGTCCTGCTGCCCACCGACCGCGTCCTCGGCGGCTGGGCCCAACTGCTCGGCGGCACCGGCACCCGTACGATGCGCGGCGCCGCGGGCTGGGTGCTGCCGCGGCACCCGGCGCAGCCCGCGTCGGGGCCCTACGGAGGGGCGCGCACCCCGCAGGCGCGGTTGCGCGACTTCCGCTCCGGCGCGTCACCCGGCGCGCTCGAACTGGCCGTGCATCTGGCGGCCGTACCGCTCTATCTGCCCGTCATGCAGCTCGTCCAGGAGGCGCTGCTCCCCGACACCGGCCCCATGCAGCTGGCCGAAGTGCTCCTCGGCGGACTGCTGGAGCGGCTGCCCGACACCGTCGACGTGCCGGGACCGCGCTACGACTTCGCGCCCGGCGTACGCGAACTGCTGCTGGAGATGCTCGACCGGGGCGCCGCCGAGCTGGTCCTCAAGTACCTGTCGGAGTACGTCACCCGGCGCTTCGGCAAGGGCATGCGCAACTTCCCCGCGCTCGCGGTCGCCCGCCTCCAGGGGCAGGAGGCCGACGAACCGACGGTGCCGGAGGACCCCGACGGCGGGCCGCAGGCCGACGAGGAGCTGTTCGCGCAGGTCCCCGCGCGCGTGGTGCGCTGGTACCGGCCCGTACGGCCGGTGCCCGGCCGCCTCGACGAGGTGGAACGGCTGCTCGGGCTCTGGCGCGACCGGCGCGACCGGCAGATGCTCTTCGACGCGCAGGCGCTCGCCGAGGCGGCGCTGGCCGCCGACGGCGACGGGCGCTCACGGCATCTGCTGGGGCGGGTGCTGTTCGCCCGCGCCAACACGACGGAGGCGCGCCGCGACCCCGAGGAGGCGCACCGGCTGCTGGTGCGCGCCGAGGGGCTGCTCACCGGACAGGAGCCGGCGACGGCGGTCGCCCGCGCGGACGTCCGGCACGAACTGTGGCGCCAGGACCACGACACCCGGTGGCTGTACGCGGCGGTGGCCGGGCTGGCCGAGATGTCCGACGGGGGAGAGCTCGCCACGCGGACGGCGCGCCGTCTGCGGATGGGCCGGGTCCTGCTCGACCTCGCCAGGACGGTGCCCGAACGGGAGCAGCCCGCCACCGCCGCCGTGACCGAACTGCGGTCCGCGCTCGCCCTGCTGGACGATCTGGAGGCGCCCCCGCACCGCCGCGCCGGCGCGCTCCTCGACCTCGTGGCCGCCCTGCGGCTGACGCGCGGGCACGACACCGCGGAACTGCTCACCCTGACGGACGCGGCCGAGTCGGCGGCCGAGGACAGCGCCCCGCTGCTGCTGCGCGCCCGGCACGAGCGGGCCCGGATCCACCGTGCGGCGCGCGACTGGGAGTCGGCGGCGACCGCGTACCGGCAGGCCGAGCGGAGCGCACCGCGCGACAGCCACGTCCGGTGCGAACTCCTCGCCGAATGGGGCGAGATGCTGCTCACCGAGACCGGCCGGCCCGACCGCGCGGAGGGCATCCTGCGCGAGGCCCTCACCAACGTCACGTCCAGGGCCCCGCTGCGCTGGCGCCTTCATCTGCTGCTCGGGACGGCCCTGTTGGACCGCTACCGCGACGACCGCGTGGGCGGCGGCTTCCTGCCCGACGTCTACGAGGGCTGCCATCTCCTGGAGCTGGCGGCCCGCCGCGCCGCCGACCCGGCCACCCGGGCCCGCTCCTGGCTGACGCTGGCGGGCGCGCGGCTGGACCTGCCGGACCCGGAGTCGCACCTCGCCACGGTGGAGTCGGACTACGGGCGGGCGCTGCGCGAGATCACCGAACCGCCCTCCCTCACGGCGGCCCGCGCGCTGCACGGCCGCGGCGAACTGTACGAGCGGATGGCACGCCCCTCCGCGGCCCTGGCCGACTACCGCGCGGCCGACCGCCACTGGCGCGGCCTGACGGAACAGGGCACCCCCGTACCGGAGGACGAGGCACGGGCGACCCGCGAGCGGGCGGAGGCGCTGGCGCACCGAGAACGGTCCTGGTGAACCGGGCTCCGGCCCGCCCGCGGGCGTGGTCCAGCACTCATCGGCGTACGCGACCGGCGCATGCATCCGCGCGCCCGGCATGCGCTCCCCACCGTGTGTCCTCGAAGTAACGCCCCGCGGCCGGAACACCAACTCCCCATATGGCGAACGGGTTTCCGAATCGTGGCCCTCGGGAAGTAGAACCCTCACGGCATCGCCTTCTGAGGCGTGTGGTGAAAGTAGCGTCGTCCGCCCACAGGGCGGGGCTCACGCCCGCCGCGCGGGTCGCGCGCCCCGAGCCGGGCGGGACTTTCAGCACCGGGCGTCGGGGGCATCGGGGGTACTGGGAGGAGCAGAGGGTGCTGGAGCAACGTGTGGCCGGATCCGCGGGGCAGGTCAGTGGGATACCCGGCAGCCCTGTGCTCCCCGATCTCACCGGGGTCGATCTGCGCACCCTGCGGAGACTCGACGACGCCGCGCTGACGTCGGCCGTCGAGGACGTGCTCCGCTGTCCCGACTCGCTCACCGACCTGTGGAAAGACGGGCAGTGAGACGGCCCGGTCGACGGCGGGATTCGGCCAGTCTCCGCGCGGAGCGGAGGTAATGGCTCCGGCTTCGGGGACTCTCGCGGTCCCGCCCGGTGCCCTCGTGCGGCTTGCCGCCACCCGCCAGCGGACCCCCGACATCGACCTGCTGCACGCCGCCCTCCACAGCCGCCGGCTGGTCCTGCTGAAAGCACTCCTCGCCAGGGTCGAACGGGCCGGCCTGGCGGCGGACGCCCGAGCCGCGTTCGACCGGGACTGGGGCCTCCTGGAGCGGGCCGAGTCACCCGCCCCGGCCGTGGCCCGCAGGCTCCTCGACTACCCCGCCGTCGGCGGCTGGATCGTGGACGCCCTCAACGCGCCCGGCACGGACGGCCTCACCGCCGCACTCCACCCCCTCGGCGGGATCGCCGTCGGGGTGGCCCTGCGCACTGGCGCCCGGCTCGACACCGTGCTCCCCACCGCGGACGGGCGCCTCGTCCTGCCCGGCATCGGCGTCCACGACGCCCGCACACCCCGCGTACGGATCCGCTCCGGCCCGCGCGGCACGCTGCTCACCCCCGTGGGCCACCCCGCCCGCTCCGTCCTTCTGCGGCCCGGCGGCCGGGGGGCGGGGACGGGCTGGCACTCCCTCGCCGTCCTGCCGGGCAGTACCGGCCGGCTCGACGACCTCGGCACCGGACACGCCCCCGCCGTGGACGTGACGCGGCGGCCCGACCGCGCCGTCTGGCTCACCCGCTGGCGCGCCGCCGTCTCCTTACTGGAGTCCGCGGACCCGTGGCGCGCCGCCGAAGTCACCCGGCTCGTACGGTCCGTGGTCCCGATGGCACCCGTCGACAAAGGCGCCGAAGGCGCGTCCAGCGGCACCCTCAGGGCGGCGCCCTGGGCCGTCCACACCGCGCTGCCCGACACCGCCCGGCGCTTCGCCGAGGTGCTCGTCCATGAACTCGCCCACAGCAAACTCGCCGTCCTCGCGGACCTCGTCGCGCTGCACCACGCGGACGGCGCGGCTGTCCACCGAGTCGCGTGGCGCGCGGACCCGCGCCCCCTCGACGGCGTACTCCAGGGGACGTACGCGCACCTCGCCCTCGCCGACCTGTGGTCGCGCGTCGCCGACCGCCCCGGCGCGGCCCCGGCCGCCCGCCGGGCGGCCCGCACCCGCCGTGAGGAGTACCGGGCACAGGTCGCCGACGCGCTCCCCGTCCTGCTGCACAGCCACCAACTCACCGCGCAGGGGCTGAGTTTCGTCGTATCGATGAAACAGCACCTGACGTCGCTCGGGCAGCTCCCGAATAGCCCGTACGCACTGTCCGATTCCCTGTCCGGCGATGGTGACGTTCGGTAACGTATCTAACGCGCCGTCAGGGAACGGCTTGGAACGACGGATGGATGAGGAGACGCGCGCATGGTCGCTCAGCGGCACCTGGCGGGGGACGGCGGACCCGATCAGGAGTCCCAGCATTTCGTGGTCGCATTCCCGGGACATCACCGGCCGTGGGCCACCTGGATCGCGCGCCGGCTCGAAGCCCACGGCCACCGGGTCACCTCGCACCGCTGGGACCCCGACCGCGAACAGCCCCTGGAGGACGCCCTCGGCGATCTCCTGCTGGCCAGAGGCCGCGTCCTGCTGGTGCTCAGCGACTGGTTCTTCCAGCTCGGACCGCGTCGTGAGGGCGAGTGGAACGACGTTTTGCGCGGCTTCGTCGCCGACAACGCCGACCGGTTCGCCGCCGTCAACCTGACCAACCGCGCCCTGCTGCCGGCCACCGCCGTCCTGGAACCGGTCGACCTGTGGGGCATCGGCGAACAGGAGGCCGAGCGGCGCCTGTTGACACGGCTGTCCCTCGACCCGGCCACGCTCCGCGCCGACACCGCCGCCCCCGACTCCCGCTACCCCAGCGACGCCCCCGCCGTCTGGGGCGAGGTGCCGCGCCGCAACAACCGCTTCACCGGGCGTGACGAACTGCTCAACCGTGTCCAGGAATCGCTCTCCGACGTCGAGCCCGGCGCCTCCGTCTGCGCGCTCGTCGGCATGGCGGGCATCGGCAAGACCCAGCTCGCCGCGGAGTACGCGCACCGCTTCATGCCGGACTACGACGTCGTGTGGTGGGTCAACTCCGACCAGCGCGGCACCCAGCGCGACCGGTTCGGCGAACTGGCGCCGGCACTGGGCCTGCGCAGCGGCTCCGAGCCCGGCGAGCGGATCCGCGCGGTGCGCGACGCGCTGCGCCGCGGCGATCCGCACACCCGCTGGCTGGTGATCTTCGACGGCTGGGAGGACGTGGAGGAGGCCGCCCGCATGCTGCCCCAGGGCGGCACCGGCCATGTCCTGATCACCTCCCGCAACCATGGCTGGCGCACCGTGGGCGACGTCGTGGAGGTGCCCGTCTTCGCCCGCGCCGAGTCGACCGGCTATCTGATGCGCCGGGCCCCGCACATCACGGCGGCCGAGGCCGACGAGGTCGCCGCCGAGTACCAGGACCTGCCGCTCCAGATGGCGCACGCCGCGGCGCTCCTCGGTGAGATGCGGATGCCCGTACCGGAATACCTCGACAAGGTCCACAGCGGTGAGATCAACCCCCTGGACGAGGTCTCCGAGCTGGGCGACTACCCCAGCTCCTCGCTGACCTCCTGGTCGATGCTCTTCAACCGGGTCCGCGAGTCCGAGCCGCGCGCCCTCGAACTCCTCAAGCTCTGCGCCTGCTTCGCGCCCGGCCGGATCCCCATCGGTCTGGTGCGCGGCGTGACCCCCGCGGACCTCCCCGAGCAGCTGCGCTGGATCGCCGACAACAGCCCCGACTGGCCGCGCGCCCTGGACACCCTCGCCAACTACTCGGTCATCACCAAGGATTCACGGAGCGCGTCCGTGTCGGCCGGCAACGACGGAGGGCCCCGCCAGGAGTCCGTCCATATGCACCGCGTCGTGCACGGCATCGTCAGCCGGCTCACCGCCGGGGACGACCGGGAGATCCACCGCGCCGTGGTCCGCCAGGTCCTCGTCGGCAGCGACCCCGGTGAGCCCTCCGACAGCAGGCGGTGGCCCCGGTACGCGGAGATCCTGCCCCAGCTCGAAACCTCCGGCTCGCTGGAGAGCACCCACCCGCGCACGATCCAGCTCATCCTCAACTGCCTTGAGTACTGCTACAACAGCGGTGAGTACACGGTGGGCATGGACCTGGCCGCCCGGGTCAGGGAGAAGTGGGCCGCCCTGTTCGCGCCCGACTCCGAGCACATGCTGGAGCTGACCGCGCAGACCACGGTGATGCTGCGGGCGAGCGGCCGGTTCCACGAGGCGTACGACCGGGACGGCGCGGTCCTCGACCTGCTGCTGGCCCAGCCGGAGCCCGACCCGGTCCGGCTGATGACGGCCAACAGCGGACTCAGCTCCGACCTGCGGTTCCTGGGCCGCTATCCGGAGTCGTACCGGCTCCAGCGGGACGTCGTCGAGGTCGGCCGGGAGCTTCGCGGCGCCGACGAGTGGACCACTCTCCACGCCCAGCACAACCTGGGTGTGGTCCTGCGGCTCCTCGGCCAGTACGAGAAGGCGTACGAGACCGACCTCGACACGCTCCGCAAACGCGAGGCGGTCCTGCGCGCCCGGCACTCCGACACGCTCCACTCGGGCAACGCCTGCGCCCGCGACCTGCGGCTCCTCGGCCGCTACCACGACGCCCTGGCCCGCCAGGAGTTGATCGTACGGACCCAGATCCAGGTCCTCGGCGAGCGGCACCCGCAGACGCTGTGGGCGCAGCACAACCTCATCCTCTGCAAGCGCAGGGCGGGATCCCAGGGCGAGGACATCGGCCCGGTCATGGCCGACCTGCTCGCCCGCCACGAGCGGGTGAACGGCAAGGGCCATCACAACAACCTGATGCTCGTCACCGACTACGCCAACTACCTGCGGGTGCACGGCGATCTGGCCAGGGCCAGGGACCTGCTCGCCGAGGCCGAGGGCACCTACCGCACCCTGGTCGGCCCGGCCCACCCCGTACCGACCGGCATGCAGTCCAACGTCGCCCTCCTCATGCAGGCCGAGGGGAACAGGGACGGCGCGCTCGTCCTCTTCGAGCAGGCGCTGACCGGTCTGCGCACCCTCCTCGGCGACGACCACCCGTGGACGCTCGGCTGCGCGCTGAACGCGGCGGGCGGGCGCAATCTCACCGGCCGGCTGGAGGAGGCCGCCGAGCTGAGCAGGGAGACGCTGCGGCGCTCCCGTGCCGCGCTCGGCGACGACCATCCGCTGACGCTCTCCAGCCAGACGGCGCTCGCGGCCGATCTGCGGGCACTCCAGCAGCGCGAGGAGGCGGACAAGGTCGAGGAGGACGCCCTCCAGAAGCTGACACGCACGATGGGCGCGCAGCACCAGCACACGCTGTCGGCGCGCCAACGGGTGCGGCCCTACTGGGACTTCGAGCCGTATCTGGGCTGACGCACCGCCCGTTCGTACACACGGGATTCACCGTCCCGCTCGTGCACACGGGGCACCGTCCCGCTCGTACACACGGGTACGCACAGGAGGGCCCGGCACCGCTTCCGCGCGGTGCCGGGCCCTCCTCACGTACGTCTCACAGCCTCCGTCAGGCGTCGAACACCTCGGCGCACAGCTGCGCCTGCTCCGCCTGGTGCCGCTTGGCGGAGCCGACCGCCGGGGACGACGACGCGGTCCGCGAGATACGGCGCAGCCGCTCCTCGTGCGGGACGTCGGCGCCGACCGCCAGGTCCAGGTGGTCGATCAGGTTGAGCGCGATGAACGGCCACGCGCCCTGGTTCGCCGGCTCCTCCTGCGCCCACAGGTACTTCTCGGCGTTCGGGTACTTCGCGATCTCCGCCTGCAGCTCCGCGCCCGGCAGCGGGTACAGCCGCTCAAGACGCACGATCACCGTGTCCGTCAGACCGCGCTTCTGCCGCTCGGCGTCCAGGTCGTAGTAGACCTTGCCCGCGCAGAAGACGACCTTGCGGACGTCCGCCGGATTGATCGTGCCCGCCTCGGCCAACGAGTCGCCGATCACCGGGCGGAAGCCGCCGGTGGTGAACTCCTCGATCTTCGACGTCGCCGCCTTCAGCCGCAGCAGCAGCTTCGGGGTGAAGACGACCAGCGGCTTGTGGTGCGGGTTGTGGACCTGCCAGCGCAGCAGGTGGAAGTAGTTCGACGGCAGGGTCGGCATCGCGACCGTCATGTTGTTCTGCGCGCACATCTGGAGGAAGCGCTCGGGGCGCGCGGACGAGTGGTCCGGGCCCTGGCCCTCGTAGCCGTGCGGCAGCAGCAGCGTGACGCCCGAGGTCTGGCCCCACTTCTGCTCCGCCGACGAGATGAACTCGTCGACGACCGTCTGCGCCCCGTTGACGAAGTCGCCGAACTGGGCCTCCCACATGACCAGCGACTCCGGGCGGGCCAGCGAGTAGCCGTACTCGAAGCCCATCGCCGCGTACTCGCTGAGCAGCGAGTCGTAGACGTTGTAGCGGGCCTGGTCCTCGCCCAGGTAGAGCAGCGGGGTGTAGTCCTCGCCGGTCTCCTGGTCCACCAGCACCGCGTGGCGCTGGCCGAACGTGCCGCGGCGGGTGTCCTGGCCCGACAGCCGGACCGGGGTGCCCTCCATCAGCAGCGAGCCGATGGCGAGGGTCTCGCCGGTGCCCCAGTCGATCGTGCCGTCCTCCACCGACGCCGCGCGGCGCTGCATCTGCGGCATCAGCCGCGGGTGCACCGTGATGTGGTCGGGGATGTTGACCTGGGACTCGGCGATCCGCTTGACGACCTCCTGCGAGATGGCCGTCGTGACCGCGACCGGGAACTCCGCCTGGGCGTCCGGGACATGCGTCGGAGCCGGGTGCGACGTGGCCTCACGAACCTCGGCGAACACCTTCTCCAACTGCCCCTGGAAGTCCTGGAGCGCCTGCTCGGCCTCTTCCAGCGTGATGTCGCCGCGACCGATCAGCGACTCGGTGTAGAGCTTGCGCACCGAGCGCTTCTTGTCGATCAGGGTGACCATCTGCGGGTTGGTGAACTGCGGGTTGTCGCCCTCGTTGTGACCGCGGCGGCGGTAGCAGATGAGGTCGATCACGACGTCCTTGTTGAACGTCTGGCGGAACTCGAACGCGAGCCGCGCCACCCGGACGCACGCCTCCGGGTCGTCACCGTTCACATGGATGATCGGCGCCTCGATCATGCGCGCGACGTCCGTCGCGTACATCGAGGAGCGCGAGGCTTCCGGGGCGGCGGTGAAGCCGACCTGGTTGTTGATCACCACATGCACCGTGCCGCCGGTGCGGTAGCCGCGCAGCTGCGACATGTTGAGCGTCTCGGCGACCACACCCTGGCCCGCGAAGGCCGCGTCGCCGTGCAGCGCGACGGGCAGCACGGTGAAGTCGGTGCCCGCCTTGTTGATGATGTCCTGCTTGGCGCGCGCGATGCCTTCGAGGACCGGGTCGACCGCCTCCAGGTGCGAGGGGTTCGCCGCCAGCGACACCTTGATCTGCTCGCCGTCGAGACCGGTGAAGGTGCCCTCGGCGCCCAGGTGGTACTTCACGTCGCCGGAGCCGTGCATCGACTTCGGGTCGAGGTTGCCCTCGAACTCGCGGAAGATCTGCGCGTACGACTTGCCGACGATGTTCGCCAGGACGTTCAGCCGGCCGCGGTGGGCCATGCCGATGACGACCTCGTCGAGCCGCGACTCGGCCGCCGAGTCGATGACCGCGTCGAGCAGCGGGATGACGGACTCGCCGCCCTCCAGCGAGAACCGCTTCTGGCCGACGTACTTGGTCTGCAGGAACGTCTCGAACGCCTCGGCGGCGTTGAGCCTGCGCAGGATCCGCAGCTGCTCCTCGCGCTCCGGCTTGGAGTTGGAGCGCTCGATACGGTCCTGGAGCCACTTGCGCTGCTTCGGGTCCTGGATGTGCATGAACTCGACGCCGGTGGTGCGGCAGTACGAGTTGCGCAGCACGCCCAGGATGTCGCGCAGCTTCATCATCGACTGGCCGGCGAAGCCGCCGACCGCGAACTCCCGCTCCAGGTCCCACAGCGTGAGGCCGTGCTCGGTGATGTCCAGGTCGGGGTGCTTGCGCTGGCGGTACTCCAACGGGTCGGTGTCGGCCATGACATGGCCGCGCACCCGGTAGGAGTGGATCAGCTCGAAGACCCGCGCGGGCTTCGTGACGTCCTCGTCGTGCGACGCGTCGATGTCCTTGAGCCAGCGGACCGGCTCGTAGGGGATCCGCAGCGCCTGGAAGATCTCGTCGTAGAACTCGTTCTCGCCGAGCAGCAGTTGACTGACGATCCGCAGGAACTCGCCGGAGGCGGCGCCCTGGATGACGCGGTGGTCGTACGTGGAGGTCAGCGTCATGACCTTGGAGATGCCCAGCTTGTTCAGGGTGTCCTGCGACGTGCCCTGGAACTCCGCCGGGTAGTCCATCGAACCGACGCCCATGATGACCGACTGACCGGGCATCAGCCGCGGTACGGAGTGCACCGTGCCGAGGCCGCCCGGGTTGGTCAGCGAGACGGTGACGCCGGTGAAGTCGTCCATCGTCAGCTTGTTGCCGCGGGCGCGGCGGACGATGTCCTCGTACGCCTGCCAGAACTCGAAGAAGTTGAGCGTCTCGGCCTTCTTGATGCCGGCGACGACGAGCTGGCGGTCGCCGTTCGGCTTCACCAGGTCGATGGCGAGACCGAAGTTGATGTGCTCCGGCTTGACCAGGGTGGGCTTGCCGTCCTTCTCCGTGAAGGAGTGGTTCATCATCGGCATGGCCTTGATGGCCTGCACCATCGCGTACCCGATGAGGTGCGTGAAGGAGATCTTGCCGCCGCGCGCCCGCTTCAGGTGGTTGTTGATGACGATGCGGTTGTCGAAGAGCAGCTTCACCGGGACGGCGCGCACGGACGTCGCCGTGGGCAGCTCCAGCGACGCGTTCATGTTCCGCGCGACGGCGGCCGACGGGCCGCGCAGCGTCACGTACTCGGGGCCCGTGGGCTCCTCGGCCGGCTCCTGCTTCGGCTCGGCCGCGGGCTTGGCCGCGGCCGGCTTGGCGGCGGGTGCCGCGGGTGCCGCGGGCGCTGCCTTGGCCGGTGCGGGGGCCGCGGCGGCGGGCTTCGCCGGAGCGGCGGGGGCGGCGGTCGGCGCCTGGGACTCGGCCTTGGGGGCCTGGGCCTGCGCGGGAGCGGCTGCCACGGGCTTCGCCGGTGCGGCGGGAGCCGCGGTGGTGGTGGTCGTGGTGGTGGGGGCGGCGCTCACCGCAGCCCCCGCGGCTGCGCTGGATGTCGCGGCCGGCTCGGGGGTTTTGTCCGCCGCACCGGTGTTGCCCGGCTTGTAGTCGGCGAAGAAGTCCCACCAGGCGCGGTCGACCGAATTCGGGTCCTGGAGGTACTGCTGGTAGATCTCGTCGACGAGCCATTCGTTCGGCCCGAAGGCGGCGGCAGGATTCTTTTCCTGCCCCGTTCGGTCGGTCGAGACGCTTGAGTTACTGGGGGACTGAGACGACACGGCGGCAACCGCCCTCTTCCGCTTCACAAGGTGATGGACAGCGGGAATCAAGGCTACGCCTACCGGACCGAGAGGAGCAGACCGGGCGGGGGCAACGTCATGCAAGTCACACCGGAAGGCGGGTTTCGGCGCAGGAATTGGCGGGAAACAAGCCAGGTTTCCTTGAAGCTGTCCTCGGAACTGCGGACGCACCGTGTCGTTGACGCCGCCTTTTCGGCCCCCGAACGAGGTCCGCGTGGGCGGCACCCGACCGAATGCCCGTGAAACGGGCGCTTCCGGTGCCTCCGGTTCGAACCCTACGTCAACCCCGCGCCCGGGGGATTCCCGGAAGTGTCACCTGGATGAGGCATCCGCGTACGGATTCGGCCACCCCGATGCGTCCGCCGTGCAGATCCACCGCCCAGCTCGCGATCGCCAGCCCCAGCCCCGTACCGCCGTCGCTGCCCGGGCCGTGCGGCGACGGGGCGCTGCCCCGGTTGAAGCGCTCGAAGACCCGGTGCCGCTCCGGCTCCGGGATCCCGGGCCCCTCGTCCTGGATCTCCAGGTCCAGCGACTCCGGACCGTGCCCGCGCCGCGCCCGCACCGTCACCCGGCCGTGCGGCGGGCTGTGCTTGACCGCGTTGTCGATGAGATTCGCCACCACCTGGTGCAGCCGCTCCGCGTCCGCGTGCGCCGTCAGCTCGGGCGGCGACACATCCAGATGCAGATGGACGTCCGTACGGGTGTGGTTGCCCGACCCGGAGCTGAGAGCGCGCTGCGAGGCCGCGAGATTGGCCTCCTTCAGTACCCCGGACAGATACGGCCACACCTCGAAGCGCCGCGCCTTGAGCGGCAGTACGCCGTTGTCGAGCCGGGAGAGGTCCAGCAGCGTCTCGACGAGTCTGCCCAGGCGCTCGGTCTGCTTCAGCGCCGTACGCATCGTCTCCGGGTCGGCGGCGGACACACCGTCCACCACGTTCTCCAGCACGGCGCGCAGCGCGGCGATCGGCGTGCGCAGCTCGTGCGAGACGTTGGCGACCAGCTCCTTGCGGTGCCGGTCCACGGCCTCCAGGTCGTCCGCCATGCGGTTGATGGTGGAGGCCAGGTCGCCCAGCTCGTCACGGCGGTCCGCGCCGCTCACGCGCCGCGTGTAGTCACCGTGCGAGATGCCCTTCGCGACGGTGTTCATCTCGTCCAGCGGGGCCGTCAGACCGTGCGCCACGAACTGCGTTATCAACAACGTCGCGATCATGGAGAAGACCGTGATGAAACGCAGCTCGGTCTCGGTGCGCAGCGCCACCATCAGCAGCCCCGTGGTGATGAGCACGGAGACCACGACGAGCATGCCGAGCTTCGTCTTGATGGAGAACGGCCGCAGACCCCCGGCGTCGGGTCCGCCCAGCGCCCCGTGCCCCGCCCTGATCCGGGCCGGGCCCTTCCGCGCGGGACCGTGCCCGGACGGGTCGTGGCGCGGTGAGCCGCCTCTGGAACCGGCTCTGGCCGGCCGGGGCGCGCCCGTACGGGCCGGGCGGGGGGCGCGCGCGGGGCGCGGCGTACGGCCGCCGCGGCCCGTACGTCCGGGGCCCTCGTCCCGCTCGCCTCTGCCGCCCGCCCCGTCTCTGCCGCCCGGCGACCGGCTCATGGCGCCGGTGTCTCCAGGGCGTACCCCACACCGTGCACCGTACGGATCCGCTCGGCGCCGATCTTCCGGCGCAGCGCCTTGATGTGGCTGTCGACCGTACGGGTGCCCGAGGCGTCCGCCCAGTCCCACACCTCGGCGAGCAGCTGCTCCCGCGAGAGCACCGCGCGCGGTGTGTTCGCCAGACAGACCAGCAGGTCGAACTCGGTGGGTGTCAGATGGACGTCCTCGCCGCGCACCCGCACCCGGCGCTGCGCGTGGTCGATCTCCAGCTCGCCGAGGCGCAGGATGCCGCTGCGCGGCGTCACGGCGGCCAGCGCCGCGCGCTCCACCCTGCGCAGCAGCACATGCACCCGCGCGGCCAACTCCCGCATCGAGAACGGCTTCGTCATGTAGTCGTCGGCCCCGACGCCGAGCCCCACGAGCATGTCGGTCTCGTCGTCGCGCGCCGTCAGCATCAGCACCGGCACCGGACGCTGCGCCTGGACGCGGCGGCAGACCTCCAGCCCGTCGAAGCCCGGCAGCATCACGTCGAGGACCATCAGGTCGGGCTGCCACGCCTCGGCGGCGTCCACGGCGGCCGGGCCGTCGACCGCCGTCTGGACGACGAAGCCCTCGGCACGCAGCCGGGCCGCGATGGCGTCCACGATCGTCGCGTCGTCCTCGACCACGAGCACCCGGCGCTGCGCGCCGGGAGTGGCCGCGACCCCGTTCTGGCTGGTGTGTGTCTGCTCCATCGCCCCGCCCCTGGTACGTTCCGCGATCCGTGTTCCTTGATCCACATTCCACCTGCGAATGGGGATCCCGTGTGTGGGGAGCAGCGTAGAGGCACCGGAGGGCTCCCGGCTACGCAGGGCGAACGGCGAGATGGACCACGTCAGGCACTCCTCGGGCAACTTGGATCTCTTCGGTCCTAACCCCGGTGAAACCGGCATTCCGCAGCGCCTCCTCGAAAGAGGGGGAGGGCTGCGCGGACCAGACGGCGAGGACTCCGCCGGGGTTGAGCCGCGCCAGACAGGCGGCCAGTCCGCCGGGCGTGTACAGGCTCGCGTTCTCGTCGGTGACGGTCCAGCCGGGCCCGTTGTCGATGTCCAGGCAGAGGGCGTCGTAACGGTCGAACGGCTCGTCGGAGCCCTCCGGGACCTCGGCCTCCGTACGGAGGTAGTCGACCAGATCGGTGTGGAGGATCACAGTGCGCGGGTCGCCGAGCGCGGCGCCGGAGATCCGCGCGAGCGGTCCCCCGTGGTGCCACTCGATGACGGCCTGCTCGCGCTCGACCACCACGATCCGGCCCCAGCGGGCGTCCGCGGCGGCGTGCGCGAGGGAGAAACCGACACCGAGCCCGCCGATGAGGACCGACGGCAGGCCGTCGCGCCGGTCGGGGGAGAGGGCGGCCTGCGCGGCGTCGATCAGCAGGCGCTCGGAGCGGCCGTCGGAGGTGTCCATCAGGAACGTGCCGTTGGCGATGATCTCGTGGATGTCACCGCCGCCGTCGCGGCTGCTCGGCCGCCTCCTGAGGACGACCTCGCCGTACGGGCCGTCCCGCCGGTCGAGGGTGACGGGGCGGTCGTCGGTCGCTTCGGGCGTGGGGTCGGGCACGGGGGCGTCTCCTCGGTTCTGCGGCTGACCGGCCGCGGCGCCATCCTCGCGGGACGCGCGGGGTGCCGACAAACCGGTTCGTGGGGCTTGTGCCCGGGGGAGGGGCGGACAGTCGTGCGGGGCCCGCCCGCGACGAACCGGTCGGGGTGGGAGGTGCGGGCCACGGGCGTGGGCGCGGATGCGGGCGGATGCAGGGTGACGAGAGCCTCGACGTCCACCGCGCCGCCCAGGGCCGCCTCGATCCGGGTGGGCGCGGCGCCGTGACCGGCCGCCGATCGCGTACGTGGCGCGGCGCCGCGCGCCGGGCGGCCGTCGGTGAGGTCTGTGCGGCCGGTGGCGCCGCCGCCGGCCGCCGTCATCGGTCCGTGCCGCGTACGACGCCCGTGAGCGGGCCCTGGAGCTGCCAGCCCAGGGACGTGTACAGCCGCAGGCCGTCCCTGGTGGCCGAGAGGACGCCGGTGGTGGCGCCCGCGTCGGCGGCGGCCGTTTCGAGTGTGCGCATCACCAGCCGGCCGAGTCCGCGCCTGCGGTGGTTCTCCCAGGTCTCGACCTGGTCGACCACCGCCGTTGCGCCCTCGCCCGTCGCGGCGACCTGGCCGCGCGCGGCGGGGGAGCCGTCGGGGGCCGTCACCCGCACCCGGAAGACGCCGTCGCGGGTCTCCGTCCCCACCGTGTAGCCGGCGGGTGGGGGCGGCACGGTCGACGGGCCGGGGGAGCGGCGCAGCGCGTGGAACATCATGTGGCCGGGGTCGTCCGGCACCGTCCAGCCCGGTGTGATCCACTCCTCGACCAGCTCCGGCGGCGCGAGCACTTTCAGCCAGGCGCCGGGCTCGGCGATGGTCTCGCACAGCTTCCGTACGGAGGGTGCGTCGGGCTCGGGAAGGACGTGCCGGAACACATGGCCGGGCAGTCCGACGTCGATGCGGTAGCCCCACGGCTCCACGACCGGCGCCGGTGTCGCGCGGGAGACGGCCCATCCCGCGACCCACGCGGACGTAATGGTTGAACTATCCATCGGGCTATTACAGCGCAGATTCCGGCCCGCGCGCGAGTACTTTCCGACGGCCGGGAATCGGAACGGCGGCGGAGCCGTATTCTGGCCGTATGGCAAAGGCTGAGGCTGACCGTATGGGGGTCGTCACCGCGCTTGTGCGCTCGTCGTTCCTGGTGAACGCCGTCTACGCGCAGGTGAGCCGTCAGTTCGGACTTCCGCCGCAGCAGGGGCAGTTGCTCTGCGTGCTGATGCCGCAGCCGTACGGGATGAGCGAGCTGGGCGCGATGCTCGGGCTCGCGAAGTCGAGCCTCACCGGGCTGGTCGACCGGACCGCGCAGCGCGGTCTGGTGCGGCGCGAGGCCGAGCCGCAGGACGCGCGTGCGGTACGGGTCGCGCTCACCGAGGAGGGGCGCGTGCTCGTGGACGAGTTCTACGAGGCGACCTGCCGGGCCATCGAGGTGCTGCCCTCGGGCCTCGACGAACCCGACCGCGACCGGCTCGCGGAACTGCTCGCCCGGGTGGTGCGTGACAACGAGGTGCCCGCGGTCTTCGTCGAGGCCCCGGCCTCCGTACAGAGGTACTCGACCAGGTAGTCGACCAGGTCACGCGGCGTCCGTCACGCGGCGTCCGTCACGCGGTGTCGAACAGCTCCACGAAACGACCGGTGAACAGGTCCGCCCCCTTGTACTGGGACACCGCCTCCGCCGCCAGCACGGACGGCCCTTCGGGCGTCGGCACCTGACCGACACCGCCGCTCGGGCCCAGCGGCAGCAGGATCGAGGGGATCGGGGACGGCCGGTAGACGGAGGCCGGTTCCTCGCCCCGTACCTGCGCGAGGATGTTCGCCGCCACGACCTCGGCGTGCCGCATCGCGTAACCCGCCATCTTCGACTCGGCGAGGGCGGTGAGGTCGCCGAGCGCGTAGATGTGCGGGTGGACACGGCCGCGCGCGCTGAGGTTGAGCGTGTCGGTCACCTGGACGTGGCCCTGGGGCGTGCGGGCTCCCGCCAGCTCCCCGCCGAGGTAGTCACCGCTGACGGTCACCCCGTGGCACCGGAACCAGATGTCGGCCGACAGCTCCCCGGCCCCCGCCGTCGCGACGGTGAACGCCCCCGCCCGCCCCGGCCCGCTCGACGGCTCCCGCGCGAGCGCCGTGCCCAGCCGCAGCTCCACACCCAGCGCGTCGAGCTGCCGGCGCAGGTCGTCCCGCATCTCCGGCGCGAAGCCGGGCATCAACTGCTCGGCCGGGTCCACCACCACCACGTGTTTCGCCGGCCACACGGCCTTGATCTCGCCCGCCAGCTCCAGCCCGACGGGCCCGGCGCCGACGATCAGTACGCGCTCCGCGCCCGCCAGTTCCTTGTGCGCCGCCCGTATCCGCTCCAGCGCCTCGGCGGCGACGTCCGTGTCCATCTTGGCCGGAAAGGGGTAGCCGGAGCCGGAGGCCAGGACGATGTAGTCGGCGTCCACGCGCGCGCCGGACGCCAGGGTGACCCCGCCCGTGTCCACCGACGCCGCCTGTTCGCGAACGACCCTGCCGCGCTTCAGGAGCTTGTCGTACGGAAAGAAGATGTTGCCCGCCCAGTCCGGCCGGACCAGCGCGCGCAACGATCCGGCGGCGTGGACGAACGCGTCCTTGGGCTCGACGAGGACGACCTCGGTCCCCTCGTCCAACGCCTTGGCCACGGCGGACCCGCCGTACCCCCCACCGACGACCACGACGGTCGGCCGCGCGCCGCTCGTCCCGCTTCCGCTCCCGTTTCGGTTTCCGCTGCTTTTCCCGCTCATCCCATCGGCTCCCCACGCACATGAAATATTAGTTCGTGCCACGAACCATATTAGTTCGTAGTGCGAACTTCAAGTGTGCGCCGAGACGCCGTCAGCTCTCGGAGAAGGGCGCCCACAGAGCCGCCCGGTCGGGCTCCGGCGGCCCCCACGCGAGAGCGCGAAGGTCAAGCAGTCCGGGCTTCTCGCCGGCCATCAGCGACGGCGTCTCCAGCCGGTCCGCCATCTCCTCCAGATAGGTCGTCAGCGACTCGTACCGCGGCGAGCGGTCGCCGTACCGGTCCCAGTGGCAGAGCCGCCCCGTCTCGGCGTCGAGGAAGAGGCCCGAGGTGTGGTCGCGGGCGCCGCGGGAGAAGACGGGGATCCAGGCGGGCCGCCAGAACAGGTACTCCTCGCCGCCGTCACGGCGCTGGAGGTCGGTCATCGTCCCGTACACGGAGGCCACCGCCTCGAAGTCCATCGGAGCCAGTTCACCGAGCATGAACGAGGCCCACGGCACGTCGTGCACCCCGGCGTGCTCGTTCCACAGGGCCCGCAGCCCCGGGGGTATCCGTACGCCGATCCGCTTCCGCAGTCCGGCGATCTCCGGGTGGATCGCGCCCGGCCGCAGCGCGGCGAGCGTCCCCGGCGCGTGCCGGTCGAGCCACGTCTCGACGCGCTGCCAGGCGTCGGTGACCTGCCGCGCCTCGACCGCCGCGTGCTGCGCCGCCATCAGGCCACGGAGTTCTTCCTCGTCCATGGCGGTCACCGTACCGATGGGCGCGGACCCGCAGGGACGGCTCCCGCTTGCATGGCTCCCGCAGGGATGGCGCGGGCCCGCGGGGATGGCTCGGGCCGTGCGGCGCGTTACCGGGCGGTTCGAGTCTGCGTCAGGCCAGCCCTGCCGAGATGGCGCGGCGTACAGCGTCGGCGCGGTCGCGGATCCCGGCCTTGGCGAAGAGGTTGTTGATGTGCGTTTTGACCGTGGCCTCGCTGATGAAGAGCCGCTCTGCGATGGCCCGGTTGGGCAGGCCCTGACCGATCAGGGTGAGCACTTCGCGCTCGCGGGGGGTGACGTCCTGCGGCAGCGACTCCTTCGGCGCCGAGGGCTTCGTCCTGGCGGTGGCGAGCAGCCGGTTCTGCACCTCCCGGTCGAGTACGGACTGCCCGGCGGCCGCCGCCCGGATGGCCCGGATGATGTCCTGGCGGCCGGAGTTCTTGGTCAGATAGCCGCGGGCGCCGGCGCTCAGCGCGGACAGGATCGACTCGTCGTCGGCGAAGGTGGTCAGCACCACCACGGCCACCTCGGGGTGCTCCTCGGTCAGCCGCCGGGTGGCCTCGGTCCCGTCCATGCGCGGCATCCGCAGGTCCATCAGTACGACGTCGACCGGCCGGGCGGCCACGGCGGTCAGTACCTCGTACCCGTCCGCGGCCGCGGCGACGACGTCAATGTCCGGGGAGAGCCCGAGCATCGCCGCGAGCGGCTCCCGGACGGCGGCCTGGTCGTCGGCGACGACCACACGCAGCGGTTCCTGGTCTTCGGTCGGTTCGCTCATCCCGGGATCCTTGCCTCCACTTGCCAGCCGCCCTGGTCCGGTCCTTCGGCGACCGGGCCCGCGGCGATGGTGCCACCCAGCAGGGCGACGCGTTCGCGCATGCCGATCAGCCCCATACCGCTGCCGGTGTCCCGGGCCACCGTGCGGGTGGCGGGGCGGTTGCGGATCCGCAGCACGGTCGACCCGTCGGCGAACGTCAACTCGACGCCCACCTCGCCGCCCGGCGCGTGCCGGGCGGCGTTGGTCAGTGACTCCTGCGCGATCCGCAGGAGGTTCTGAGTCACCTGCGCCGGAACCTGGCGTACGGTCCCGGCGACGGTCAGGACGTCACGGTGCCCGGAGGATTCGAGCATCGCGGTGAGGCTCTCCAGCAGCGGCAGGGCGTCCTCGCGCAGGGCGTGGACGGTCCACTGCGCCTGTTTCAGGCTCTCCTTGACCATGCTGTGCGCCTTGTCGTTGGCCTCGCGGACCTTGGCCAGGTCGCCGGTGTCGAGCAGCGCGTCGGCCAGCTCCAGCTGCATGTTGATCCCCGCGAGGGAGTGCGCCAGGACGTCGTGTACGTCCCGGGCGATCCGGCCGCGTTCGGTCAGCACCGCCGTCCGGGCCTCGGCGCGGGCGGCCCGCTCGGCGGATTCGGCCGCCGAGATCGCGGCCTCGACGGCGCGCTGGCGGTTGCGGTTGGCGATGCCGGCGAGGACCGGGGTGCCGGTGGCCAGGCCGAGGATCCAGGGCAGCTCGTGGTGTCCGGGGCCGAGGTGGAAGTAGAGGACACCCCCGCACAGGAGACTGCACAGCGCCGCGAGCACGAGGGCCGGCCGGGTCTCCAGCCGGTAGCCGGCGTGGCCGGCGAAGAAGAAGGCGAAGAGGTAGGTCGTCCCGCTGCTGCCGACCCCGATCAGCGCGGCCGCCGCGACGATCGCCAGCGTCAGCCAGACCACGGCGACCCGCCTCGGCACCCTGGCCACGGGCGGGACCCGGATCAGCAGCCCCGCGCAGCCGATCACGAAGAGGACGAGGACCGCCTGCCCGCGACCGCTGAAACCCATCGGCCGGATCGTCAGGATCCCGGCGGCCATGATCGCGATGTTCGCGGCCCACTGCCTGCGGGGATCCGTCAGCAGAAACGGCCGAGGACCGTTGGCGGTTGCGGGCACGGCGCGACCATAGCTCACGGTCGGACAGCGCGGCCGGAGACGGACGCGGTGGGGGCTGCCGCCGTGGCCGGCCGCGCACGGTCGACCATCCGGCTCCGCACGTAGATCGTGGCCACCCGGGTGACCACCTCGGTGAGGGCCATCAGTACGAACGCCGCGACCCAGGCCTGCTCGCTGGTGATGTGGTGGGCGAGGCTGAACCGGGCGACGTCGTCGGAACCGCCGCCGTGCTCGGTCCACATCTGGAAACCCATCCGGGCGCCCATGCCGAGCACCCACAGGATCGCCGAGACCGCGCCCGCCTTGATCAGGAGGTGGCCGCCGACGGAGCGGATCCGGGTGTAGGCCCCGCCGGCGACGCCGAGGACGGCGCCTATGCCCACCAGGGCGCCGATCAGCACCAGGTCGTTGCCCGCGGTGGGGATCGAGTCGAGGTAGTTGTGCGCCACGAAGGCCACGATGCCCAGCGGTATCAGGAAGGTCTTGAGATCGAGCCGGTCTTCCCGCAGCTGCCGGAAGACGACCAGGACGAGGGCGATGTCGATGATCCAGTCGGTTGTTGTCATGCCCGCAAGCCTGCTGGGGCAGGGCTTTTCGCACCTGGACCCATGGGTGGAGTCCGGGGTGGAGGTTCAGCCGCGACGCCACGCCGACTCGTGCCGGGTTGACCGGTGCCCGACCCCGATTGTCCGATCCGCTGTGACGTTGCCAGGGGACTGCGTGGTGAGGTGCGGAGTGAAGAGTTGAGCTGGGCGGTGCGCGGCCCCCTGCCCGGAACAACCTTGCATTTTGCGTGGCCGGGGCCGGCACGATTTCGTCGTTGACGACGCCGGGTCGCGCCGGCCCGGGCGGGATCACGTGCGGCCCGCATCCGATCTGTGCGAGGTCGACCAGTACCCGATCCCGATCCCGATCGCTCAGAGCGAACACCCTCCCCAGGTATCCGGGGAACAACAGCAGGCTCACAAGCATTGAGTCCACATAGCTCAAGTTTTGACTGCCGAAGGGGAGACCATGGCTGCCACGTCCACACCGCTCACCCTGCCCGTGCTGCCGCTCGACGACGAGGTCGTGCTGCCCGGGATGGTGGTGCCGCTGGACCTGTCCGACACCGAAGTACGTGCCGCCGTCGAGGCCGCGCAGGCGGCCGCCCGCGACGACTCCGACGGGGGAAAGCCGAAGGTGCTGCTCGTGCCGCGCCTCGACGGGGCTTACGCGGGGACCGGCGTCCTCGGGACCGTCGAGCAGGTCGGCAGGCTCTCCGACGGCGACCCCGGCGCGCTGATCCGCGGCAGGGGCCGCGTCAGGATCGGCGCCGGTACGACCGGGCCCGGACGGGCCCTCTGGGTCGAGGGACTGCACGTCGACGAGACCGTGCCCGACCCGCTGCCCGGTTCCGTCACCGAACTGATCAAGGAATACAAGGCTCTCGCCACCGACTGGCTGAAGAAGCGCGGCGCCTGGCAGGTCGTGGACCGGGTCCAGCAGATCGACGACGTCTCGCAGCTCGCCGACAACGCCGGCTACTCGCCGTTCCTCAGCACGGCCCAGAAGGTCGAGCTGCTGGAGACCGCCGACCCGGTGGCCCGGCTGAAGATGGCGACCGACCAGCTCCGCGAGCACTTCGCCGAGCAGGACGTCGCCGAGTCCATCGCGAAGGACGTCCAGGAGGGCGTCGACAAGCAGCAGCGGGAGTTCCTGCTGAGGCGCCAGCTCGACGCCGTACGCAAGGAACTGTCCGAGCTGAACGGCGACCCCGGGGACGAGTCCGACGACTACCGGTCCCGCGTGGAGGCCGCCGATCTGCCCGAGCACGTCCGGGAGGCGGCGCTCAAGGAGGTCGACAAGCTGGAGCGGTCGTCCGACCAGAGCCCCGAGGGCTCCTGGATCCGCACCTGGCTGGACACCGTCCTCGAACTGCCGTGGAACGAGCGGTCGGAGGACGCGTACGACATCAGGGGCGCCCAGCGCGTCCTCGACGCCGAGCACGCCGGCCTGGACGACGTGAAGGAACGGATCACGGAGTACCTGGCCGTCCGCAAGCGCCGTGACGACCGCGGTCTCGGTGTGGTCGGCGGACGCCGCGGCGGCGCCGTCCTCGCCCTCGTCGGCCCGCCCGGCGTCGGCAAGACCTCCTTGGGAGAGTCCGTCGCGCACGCCATGGGACGGTCCTTCGTCCGTGTCGCGCTCGGCGGTGTCCGGGACGAGGCGGAGATCCGGGGCCACCGGCGTACGTACGTGGGCGCGCTTCCGGGCCGTATCGTCCGGGCGATCAAGGAAGCCGGTTCGATGAATCCGGTCGTCCTGCTCGACGAGATCGACAAGGTCGGCTCCGACTACCGGGGCGACCCGGCCGCCGCCCTCCTCGAAGTCCTCGACCCGGCGCAGAACCACACCTTCCGCGACCACTACCTGGAGGTCGAACTCGACCTCTCCGACGTGGTCTTCCTCGCCACCGCCAACGTCCTGGAGTCCATCCCGGAGGCCCTGCTCGACCGTATGGAGCTGGTCCGCCTCGACGGCTACACCGAGGACGAGAAGGTCGTCATCGCACGCGACCACCTGCTGCCCAGGCAGCTGGAGCGGGCCGGTCTGGAGACCGGCGAGGTCACGCTGGAGGACGAGGCGCTGCGCAAGCTGGCGGGCGAGTACACCCGCGAAGCGGGCGTACGTAACCTGGAGCGCTCGATCGCCCGACTGCTCCGCAAGGTCGCCGCACAGCACGAGCTGGGCGAGCGCGAACTGCCCCTCTCCGTAGGAGACGGCGATCTGCGCGGCCTCATCGGCCGGCCGCACCATGTGCCCGAGTCCGCCCAGGACCCGGCCGAGCGCCGCACGGCGGTGCCGGGCGTGGCCACCGGTCTGGCCGTCACCGGAGCGGGCGGGGACGTCCTCTTCGTGGAGGCGTCGCTGGCCGACCCGGAGACGGGCGGTTCGGGTCTCACCCTGACCGGACAGCTCGGCGATGTCATGAAGGAGTCCGCGCAGATCGCGCTCTCCTTCCTGCGCTCGCACGGCGCCGAACTGGAACTGCCGGTCGCCGACCTGAAGGACCGGGGCGTGCACATCCACTTCCCGGCGGGCGCGGTGCCCAAGGACGGCCCGAGCGCGGGCATCACGATGACGACGGCGCTCGCCTCGCTGCTGAGCGGACGCCAGGTCCGTACGGATGTCGCCATGACCGGCGAGGTCTCGCTGACCGGGCGTGTCCTGCCCATCGGCGGGCTGAAGCAGAAGCTGCTGGCCGCGCACCGCGCGGGCATCACGACGGTCGTGATCCCGAAGCGGAACGAGGCGGACCTGGACGACGTCCCCGCCGAGATCCTGGAGAAGCTGGAGGTCCACCCGGTGACGGATGTACGCCAGGTCCTGGAGATCGCGCTCTCGTCGGCGACCGCGTCGGCGTCGGAGCCGGGGCCGGCCGAGATCCCGGTCGCCGCGTAACGGCGCTCCGGCGATACGAGAGGC
>NZ_JBHUZM010000067.1:0-40869 GCF_042667665.1 Streptomyces sp. NPDC057307
CCCCTGGAGCGGCGGCACCGGCTTACGGTCCCGCTGTCTACTTCTTCGACTTCACCTGAACGTCGGTGAAGATGGGGTCGCCGTCCTGGCCGTAGACGATCTTGCCGAATACGTTCCGGGACTGACCCGAGTTGTTCTTGTAGAACCACAGCGGGATGGCAGGCATGTCAGCCTTCAGGAGCTGCTCGGCCTCCTGGTACATCTTCACCGTCTCCTCAAGCGTCGCAGCCTTGTCCGCGTTGGCGGCCAGGGTGTCGAACTCCTTGTTGGAGTAGCCCGAGGTGTTACCGGCGGCGGTGGTGCCGTACAGGTCGCGCATGAAGTTCGAGTTGACCGGGTAGTCGAGCACCCAGCCACCGCGGTACATGGACTTGACCTGCTTGTTGTCACGCGCGTTCAGGTCGGCCTGGAAGTCCGGCTTCGAGTCACCGGTGCACTCGACACCGACGCTCTTGCGGATGCTGTTGCAGACCGCGTCGACCCAGGGCTTGTGGTCCTGGTCGGCGTTGAACTGGATCGAGATCTTGTTGCCGGGGACGCCGCCACCCTCGGTGATGAGCTTCTTGGCGGCGGCCGGGTCGAACTTCGTGACGTCACCGAGGGAGCCGGCCTTGTAGCCGAGCACACCGCGGGCGACGTACGAGTCCGCAGGGGACCGGGTGCCGTGCAGCACGGTCTTGGTGATCGTGTCACGGTCGATCGCCATGGACAGACCCTGGATGACCTTGGGGTCGATGTCCTTGAACTGGTCCGTGTAGAACGCCGGGACGATCGACTGGACGGCCGAGTACTCGGCGTCGATCGCGCGGTCGCCCAGGTCGTCCTTGTAGCTCGTGAGAGCCGTGGTCGGGACCTGCTCGATCCAGTCGAGGTTGTCCGACCGCAGGTCCGAGTAGGCGGAGTCGGCGGTGGTGTAGTTCTTGAAGTCGATGCCACCGTTCTTGGCCTTGTTCGGCCCGGTGTAGTCCTCGAACTTGCGGACCTTGATCAGCTTCTTGTGGTCCCACGAGACGAACTTGTAGGGGCCGTTGCCGATCGGCTTCTCGCCGGCGGCCTTCGGGTCCTTGAAGAACGACTCGGGGAGCGGGGCCCACACGTCGTAACCCAGCTTGTACGCGAAGTACGAGACCGAGCTGGTCAGCGTGATCGTGAAGGTGTTCTCGTCGACCACCTTCAGACCGGACATCGCCTCGGACTTCGGGTCACCCTTCTCGGGGTGGACGTCCGCGTAGCCCTTGATGTCCTGGAACCAGCTGGAGTTCGTCTGGTTGTTCTTGACGTTGGCCGACCAGTTCCACGAGTCCACGTAGGACTCGGCGGTGACCGGGGTGCCGTCGTGGAACTTCCAGCCGGGCTTGAGCTTGACGGTCCAGACGGACGAGTCGTCGTTCGGGGTGACCGACTCGGCGTTCACGTTCTTGAGCTCGCCGGTGCCGGGCTCGTAGTCGACGAGACCGGAGAAGATGGTCTTCAGGACACGACTGCCCTGGCTCTCCTTGGCGTTGGCCGGCTGCAGCGGGTTCTGCGGCTCGCCGAGCTGTGCGGTCAGAATGCCATTCGGGTCGGCCTTCCCCGCCTTCATGTCGTCGCCGCTGTCGCTGTCCCCGCCGCCACAGGCGGTCGCAGCCAGGGCGATAACTATCGCGCCCGCGACCCACTTGGCGCTCTTGGCACCGCGCATGGGTTCCTCCTCATGAGTCCACTTGTCACAACAAGATGGGCACTGACCGTTACGCCGACACCCCTGACGGCGGTCGATCAGTGCTCCGAGTGTGTGCTCGTGAGTCGGCGCTCCCCACAGCGCATGACCCATTGACCCGAGCTCAATGGAGCCAACTATTAAGTACGCCCGACCCGTAAACCACACCTGCAGCGTCTCGTTTTGACAACATCGACCCACCACCTACGCCCGAAATCCGGACAAAGTAAGCACAGACAGACACCCGCGAAACGGACTGTTAACGCAGCTTCCGGTGAGCGGTACCCGGTATCCGGACGTTTCGGCATGGAAAACGAGTTGACAGAATTCCCCACCTCGGGCAAAACAGCCTACTGTCCGGCCACCGCGCGGGGGTAGGGCACGATCCGGAGGGCAGCCCTCAGACCTCCGGCCCGGCACCTCTCGGGCCGGGCCGGGGAACGTACAACTGCCGGTGGATCTGCCGGTGGATCTGCCGGTGGGTCAGCGCTTGGCGCGGGAGGCCGCGCGGCCACGCTCCTTCTGGTCCAGGACGACCTTGCGGATCCGGACCGTCTCCGGGGTCACCTCGATGCACTCGTCGTCGCGGCAGAACTCCAGGGACTGCTCAAGCGACAGCCTGCGCGGCGGCACCACGTTCTCCGTGGTGTCGGCGGAGGCCGCGCGCATGTTGGTGAGCTTCTTCTCCTTGGTGATGTTCACGTCCATGTCGTCGGCGCGTGAGTTCTCACCGATGATCATGCCCTCGTACACCTCGGTGCCCGGCTCGGTGAAGATGACACCGCGCTCCTGGAGGTTGACCATCGCGAAGGGGGTCACCGAGCCCGAACGGTCCGCGACCAGCGAGCCGTTGTTACGGGTCCGCAGCTCGCCGAACCACGGCTCGTGGCCCTCGAAGATCGAGTGCGCGATGCCGGTGCCGCGGGTCTGGGTGAGAAACTCCGTACGGAAGCCGATGAGTCCGCGGGACGGCACGATCCACTCCATGCGGATCCAGCCGGAGCCGTGGTTGGTCATGGTCTCCATACGGCCCTTGCGGGTCGCCATGAGCTGCGTGATCGCGCCCAGGTGCTCCTCGGGGCAGTCGATCGTCATGCGCTCGATCGGCTCGTGCAGCTTGCCGTCGATGTCCTTGGTGACGACCTCGGGCTTGCCGACCGTCAGCTCGAAGCCCTCGCGGCGCATCTGTTCGACCAGGATGGCCAGCGCCAGTTCACCGCGGCCCTGCACCTCCCAGGTGTCGGGGCGCTCGGTGTCCAGGACGCGCAGCGAGACGTTACCGATCAGCTCGCGGTCCAGCCGGTCCTTCACCTGGCGGGCGGTGACCTTGTGGCCCTTGCCGCCCTTGCCGACGAGCGGCGAGGTGTTCGTGCCGATGGTCATCGAGATGGCCGGCTCGTCCACCGTGATCAGCGGCAGCGCGATCGGGTTGTCCAGGTCGGCCAGGGTCTCGCCGATCATGATGTCCGGGATACCGGCGATGGCGCAGATGTCGCCGGGGCCCGCCTTCTCGGCGGGCTTGCGGGTGAGCGCCTCGGTCATCAGCAGCTCGGTGATACGGACGTTGGACATCGTGCCGTCACGCTTGATCCACGTGACGGTCTGGCCCTTCTTCAGCTCGCCCTGCTCGACGCGGCACAGCGCGATACGGCCGAGGAAGTTGTCGGCGTCCAGGTTGGTGACGTGGGCCTGGAGCGGCGCGTCCTCGTCGTACACCGGAGCCGGGACGGTGCCCAGGATCGTGGTGAAGAATGGCTCCAGGTTGGTGCTGTCGGCCGGGACCGTGCCGTCCTCCGGCTTGGTCAGCGAGGCGACGCCGTCCCGCGCGCAGGCGTAGACGATCGGGAACTCGATCTGGTCCTCGTCCGCGTCCAGGTCGAGGAAGAGGTCGTACGTCTCGTCGACGACCTCGGCGATACGGGCGTCGGGCCGGTCCGTCTTGTTGATGCACAGGATCACCGGCAGCTTGGCCGAGAGCGCCTTGCGCAGCACGAAACGGGTCTGCGGCAGCGGGCCCTCGGAGGCGTCGACCAGGAGGACGACCGCGTCGACCATCGACAGGCCCCGCTCGACCTCACCGCCGAAGTCGGCGTGGCCGGGGGTGTCGATGATGTTGATCGTGACCAGGTTGGGGATGTCACCCGTACCACCCTCCTTGGGGTGGTACTTCACCGCCGTGTTCTTGGCGAGGATCGTGATGCCCTTCTCACGCTCCAGGTCGTTCGAGTCCATCATCCGGTCGTCGAGGTGCTCGGCGGCGTGCGCGGCGAAGGCGCCGGCCTGCTTCAGCATGGCGTCGACCAGAGTGGTCTTGCCATGGTCGACGTGGGCGACGATGGCGACGTTACGGATGTCGTGGCGCGTGGGCATGCTGGCTGGCGCTTCTCTCGATCGTGGGATGCGGCGTTGTTTTCCTCGTACGCCTGCCGGGCGGACACGCCACGGCCTACCCCATCGTACGGGGCTGGCGCTGCCGGGGCTTCCGGGCCCGATCCGATAAGAGGCGGGGGTGCTGGGGACGTGCTGCTGGGGTGTGCTGCGGGGTGTGGAATCGCCCGGGTCAGGGGGTGGACACGATCTTGCCCGCCGGTGGGCCCGGCGGGCAAGTGAATCGTCCGGCTTTCAAGGTCTGACCTGCCGGTTCTCTCCGTTTCTTCTTCTGTGCTACCGCTGTCCTTCTACTACTCGTCGCTTTCCCCGGCGCTTTCCCTCACGCTTTCCTTCTCAACTTCCTTCTCAACTTCCTTCTTGACTTCGTCAGTGCTCTTCTTGCCGCTCTCCTTGCCGCTCTCCTTCGCGCCCGGGGACTTCTCCGGCTGCTGCGGGCCGCTCCTGGCGGCGTCCTTGAAGCCGATGTCCTCGTAGCGCGGGGCGGCGAAGGCGAAGGCACCGGCGTTCGCGACGGCCGGCTTGGCCGCCACGAGCTGCGGGCGCTGGTAGAGGGGGATGGACCCGGCGGCGGCCCAGATGCGGGCGTCGGCCTGCCTGAGCAGATCGCGCGCCGCCTTCTCGTCCAGCTCGGAGGCCGCCTGGTCGAAGAGCTGGTTGATGTGGTCCGTACCGACGCGGGTGTAGTTCTGCTCCACCAACAGCGAGCCGTCGGAGGCGGGGACGGGCTTGGCGTAGATCGGACGGCCGTCGGTCGCCGGGTAGGCGGTCGCGGGCCACGAGTACAGGGCGAGGTCGTAGTCCCCCGACGCGATGTGGTCCTTGAAGTAGCTGGCGTCGGCGACCTTGGTGATCTCCGTACGGATGCCGATGCGGTCGAGCATGCGGGCGATCTTCTCGCCGACCGTACGCAGCTGCTCGGAGCCGGGACCGGAGGGGAGGACGAAGCGGAGCGTGAGGGGCTTGCCGTCCTTGCCGAGCGGGCCGGGCAGGGGTGAGGCGGAGGGCGATGCCGACGAGGAGTCCGAGGGGGACGCCGAGTCGGAGGCCGGTGCCGCCGTGCCGCGCGGGGCATACGCGCCGGCCATGCCGCCCGGCTGCCTGTCCTGGGCGCTGACGTCCGCGTCGTTCAGCGACTGGACCCGGCCCGCGGGGGCCGGGGCGATGACGCGGGTGCCGCTCTCGGAGAGCGGGACACCGCGACCCGGCTTGTTGTCACCGACGATGTACGCGCCCTCGTCGGAGGCACTCTCGGAGTCCGAACCGGAACCGGAGCCGGAATCCGAACCCGCCTCCGAGTCCTTCGCGTCCTTCGAGTCGGATTCCTTGTCCTTCTTCTTGTCCTCGCCGTCCTTGTCGTCCTTGTCCTTCTTCTTGTCGGCGTCGGCCTCGCTCCCGGCCTTCGTACCGTCGTCCTTCTTCAGGGCGCCGCCGGGCGTCCAGCCCGCGTCGGCCAGGAGCGCCTGCGCCTCCCGTGTGTTCTGGTCCCCGAGCGCGTCGCTGCTGTCGGCGTACGCGTGCTGTCCGGCCAGCGCCAGATGACTGCCGGGCGGGTTCGCCGGCAGGCCGAGCGGCTTGAGTACGGCCTCGGCCAGCTTCTTCCGGTCGAGCGCGCGCGCCACGGCGCGCCGTACCCGCTCGTCGGCGAGCGGTCCGGTCTCCCCGTTGAGCGCCAGCTGCGTGAAGGCGGGCTCCAGGGACTTCCGTACGACATAGCCCCCGAGGCCCTGCTGCTCCTTGGCGTACTTCGCGATCGCCTCGGTCGTCCGCTCGCGGGACGTCCGCGCGGCGTCGGCCTTCTCCTCGTCCGAGCCGTTCGCCAGGGCCCAGGAGCGCATCGCCGACGCCGGGGTGATCTCGGCGCCGGGACCGTGCGCGCCGGACTGCGACCCCGCACCCGTCTGCGATCCCGCACTCGCCTGCGGTCCGGTTCCCTGCGGTCCCGCTCCGGATCCCCTCTTCTTGTCGCGGGCCGCCTGGTCGATCCGCGACGCCACCGGGCTGTCGATCTCGGCGAGGTCGAGCGTGCCCGCGGCGAGCGCGGTGGCGCGCTTCTCGCGCGGCACGGCGCTCAGGACGATCGTGTCGAGCTTCGGCCGCGCGCCCCACCAGCGGGGGTTGCGGACGAGGGTGATCTCGCGGTCCGCGCGGTCCAGCTCCTTGATCTGGAAGGGCCCGGCTGTCGCCTTGAGCTTGGCGCGCGCGCCGTCGTTGAACGAATTCGGCGCCCCCATCACGCCCTTCGGGTACAGCGGGCTGAACAGTGCACGCCAGTCGGCGTACGGCTTGTTGAAGGTGACGCGGACCTCAAGGTCGTTCGCGCCGCGCTCGATCTTCTGGATGCGCTCGTACCCGGCGTTGCGCGCGGTCCAGTACGCGGACTCCTTGCCGCTCAGCGCGCGCCACTGGGCCACGAAGTCGGGGGCGCCGAGTTCGCGACCGTCGCTCCACACCGCCTGCTGGTTGAGCTTGTAGAGCACGACCTGCTTGGGCTCGCGCTCGACGATCTTCGCGGACTCCAGATAGTCCGGATTGCGCTGCGGACGGCCGCTCTTGTCGAGCGTGAAGAGTGCGGGCAGTACGGCTCCGGCGATGCGCGACGTCGTGGCGTCGGCGTCCGCCTGGAAGGCGTTGAGGGTCGTGGGCACGGTGTCCACCGCCCAGCGCAGCGTCCCCCCGTCGGCTACCCGGTCCCGCGCCGCCGGCCCGACGTCCTGGGCGGCGGCGGGGACCTTGCTCCGCTCGTCGTCACCCGAGCTGCACGCGGCGAGCACGGGCAGGGCGAGCACGCCGGTGGTGAGTAGTGCGACGGAGCGGATGGTCCGGGAGCATGTCCTCCCGCGTGGGGCGCCGACCTGGGACATGGCTTCTACCTCTTCGTCCTGTTTGTGGAATTTAGAGATGATCACACCTATTGCCCGCCCACTGAAGTGGACCGATTCCCACCGATCGCGGCGACACGGCGGCCCGGGGCGCGAAGCCCACCCGAACGGCCTAGCGAGGAACGGGACACAGGCCCGCCGGAGGGGCGAAAATAACGGGGCGCGACATCAACGACGCGGAGCGCACGGCTCACGTATGCGCCGGGAATCCCTGCACGTCCCTTCACAAGCGGGGATGTGAGGAGCGACACTCGCAGGCGCATTACCGATGGCATCGCTCCCCTGCGGAAGTGAGGGCACGTCATGTCCCAGCCGGAAGATCTGACAGCAGTCCACCGTCGTATCGATGAGCTCGTCCAACGCGTCTCGGACCTGGAGCGGACGGTCGGCCGGCTGAACGAAGCCGTACCGGCCGCCCCGTCCAGGCCCGCGCCCCAGGACCGCACGGATGTGGTCACCATCCCGGACGCGCCGTACAACGCGGCGCTGTGGACGGACTCCGACGACGAGGGGCTCGGCCTACGGGACCGGCGCGCGCCCTAGCCGGGCGCGGCTCCGTACGCCGCCACGCTCCCCGTCACCGCACGTACCGACCCACCATCGATCGCACCGGCCCTACGACCCCCCACCTGATCCCACTCCATCTCCATACGGAGTTTTCGTTGGCAACAGGCACGGAACGACCCCAACTGAATACGGGCGTGCACGACACATCGCGTGCCGCCATCACCGCCCGTCATCTGCGCACCGACCGCTGGTGGCTGGCGCCCGCCGCCACGGCGGCCGGGCTGCTCGCCTTCATCGTCTACTCGACCTGGCGCGCGTTCGGGAACGCCCACTACTACGCCGCGCCGTACGTCTCACCGTTCTACTCGCCCTGTCTGGCGGAGAACTGCGAGCCGATGAAGGGCGGCCCCAACCTGGAGATCTTCGGCGGCTGGTGGGGCATCTCCCCCGCGCTGATCATTCTGATCTTCCCGCTGGGCTTCCGGATGACCTGCTACTACTACCGCAAGGCGTACTACCGGAGCTTCTGGGCGTCGCCGCCCGCCTGCGCCGTCGCCGAGCCGCACAAGAAGTACAGCGGTGAGACGCGCTTCCCGCTGATCCTGCAGAACATCCACCGGTACTTCTTCTACGCCGCCGTGGTGGTGGCGGTCATCCTCACCTACGACACGGTGCTCGCCTTCCGGAACTCGGACTACGAGTGGGGCCACATGGGCCTCGGCACGATCCTGATGGTCATCAACATCGTGCTGATCTGGGCGTACACCGTCTCCTGCCACTCCTGCCGCCATGTCATGGGCGGCAAGCTGAAGCACTTCTCCAAGCATCCGGTGCGCTACCGGCTGTGGAGCTGGGTCGGGAAGCTGAATCACCGTCATATGCAGCTTGCCTGGGCCTCTTTGATCAGCGTCGCCCTCGCCGACTTCTACGTGTATCTGCTCGCCAGCGGGGTCTTCGACGATCCGCGCCTCTTTTAGTCCTAGGGAGAGCCTTCAGCAATGACGCAACTCGAACGCGAGCAGTGGGACGTCGTGGTGGTGGGCGCGGGCGGAGCAGGTCTGCGAGCCGCCATCGAGGCGCGAGAGCGTGGCGCCCGTACCGCTGTCATCTGCAAGTCGCTCTTCGGCAAGGCCCATACGGTGATGGCCGAGGGCGGCATCGCCGCCTCCATGGGCAATGTGAACTCCGGGGACAACTGGCAGGTCCACTTCCGCGACACCATGCGCGGCGGGAAGTTCCTCAACCAGTGGCGGATGGCGGAGCTGCACGCACAGGAAGCGCCGGACCGGGTCTGGGAGCTGGAGACCTGGGGCGCGCTCTTCGACCGCACGGCGGACGGGAAGATCTCCCAGCGCAACTTCGGCGGGCACGAGTATCCACGTCTCGCGCACGTCGGCGACCGGACCGGCCTGGAGCTGATCCGTACGCTCCAGCAGAAGATCGTCGCCCTCCAGCAGGAGGACTTCCGCGAATTCGGTGACTACGAAGCCCGGTTGAAGGTCTTCCAGGAGTGCACTGTCACCTCCGTACTGAAGGAGGGCGAGCGCGTCTCGGGCACCTTCTGCTACGAGCGCGAGTCCGGCCGCTTCTTCGTGCTGGAGGCGCCCGCCGTCGTCCTCGCGACCGGTGGCATCGGCAAGTCCTTCAAGGTGACGTCGAACTCGTGGGAGTACACGGGCGACGGGCACGCGCTGGCGCTGCTCGCCGGTGCCCCGCTGCTGAACATGGAGTTCGTGCAGTTCCACCCGACTGGCATGGTCTGGCCGCCGTCGGTGAAGGGGATCCTCGTCACCGAGTCGGTGCGTGGCGACGGCGGGGTGCTGCGCAACTCCGAGGGCAAGCGGTTCATGTTCGACTACATCCCGGACGTCTTCAAGGAGAAGTACGCGGAGTCCGAGGAGGAGGGCGACCGCTGGTACGACGACCCGGACAACAACCGGCGCCCGCCCGAACTGCTGCCCCGTGACGAGGTGGCCCGTGCCATCAACTCCGAGGTCAAGGCCGGCCGGGGCACGCCGCACGGCGGTGTGTATCTGGACGTGTCCACCCGGATGCCGGCCGAGGTCATCCAGCGCCGACTGCCCTCGATGTACCACCAGTTCAAGGAGCTGGCGGACGTCGACATCACGGCGGAGGCGATGGAGGTCGGCCCCACCTGTCACTACGTGATGGGCGGCATCGCCGTCGACTCGGAGACCGCCGCCGCCCCCGGGGTCCTCGGTCTGTACGCGGCCGGCGAGGTCGCGGGCGGGATGCACGGTTCCAACCGGCTGGGCGGCAACTCGCTCTCCGACCTGTTGGTCTTCGGCCGGCGCGCCGGCCTGCACGCCGCCGAGTACGCGGCGGGGCTCACCACACGGCCGGCCATCGACGAGGGGCAGATCGACGCGGCGGCCACCGAGGCGCTGCGCCCCTTCGGCGCCGAGGAGCCGGAAGGCGGCGGCGCGCCCGAGAACCCGTACAGCGTCCATCAGGAGCTCCAGCAGACGATGAACGACCTCGTCGGCATCATCAGGCGCGAAGGCGAGATGGAGCAGGCGCTGGAGAAGCTGGGCGAGCTGCGCCTGCGGGCGGCGCGCGCCGGGGTGGAGGGCCACCGGCAGTTCAACCCCGGCTGGCACCTCGCGATCGACCTGCGCAACATGCTGCTGGTCAGCGAGTGCATCGCCCTGTCGGCACTGGAGCGCACGGAGAGCCGTGGCGGTCACACCCGCGAGGACTGGCCCGGCATGGCTCTCGACTGGCGGCGGGTCAATCTGCACTGCCGGCTGAACGATTCGGCACGGGACCCGTCGGCGGACCCCGCGCTCGGCCGGATCAGCCTCTCCAGGAAGACGACCGAGCCCATCCGTCCCGACCTGCTCGACCTCTTCGACAAGGAAGAGCTGGTCAAGTACCTCGCCGAAGAGGAGCTCCACGAGTGAGTGCCAGCACGACTCCGACGCAGAGCACATCCGCCTCGTCCAACGCGTCCACCGCGCCCGCGCCCGCTGCCTCCGGCGCCTCGTCCACCTCGTACGAAGCCAAATTCAAGGTCTGGCGGGGCGACGCGGAGGGCGGCGATCTGAAGGACTTCGCCGTCGAGGTGAACGAGGGCGAGGTCGTCCTCGACATCATCCACCGCCTCCAGGCGACGCAGGCGTCCGACCTGGCGGTGCGCTGGAACTGCAAGGCGGGCAAGTGCGGTTCGTGCAGTGCGGAGATCAACGGCCGGCCGCGGCTGCTCTGCATGACGCGGATGTCCACCTTCACCCGCGAGGAGACGATCACCGTCACCCCGCTGCGCGCCTTCCCCGTCATCCGGGACCTGGTGACGAATGTGAACTTCAACTACCAGAAGGCGCGGGAGGTACCGGCGTTCGTACCGCCCCCCGGGGTCGCCGCGGGCGAGTACCGGATGCAGCAGGTGGACGTGGAACGCTCGCAGGAGTTCCGTAAGTGCATCGAGTGCTTCCTGTGCCAGGACACCTGCCATGTGGTGCGGGACCACGAGGAGAACAAGACCTCGTTCGCCGGGCCGCGCTTCCTGATGCGGGTCGCGGAGCTGGACATGCACCCGCTGGACGCGGCCGAGGAGACCGGCCTGGACCGGAAGCAGACCGCGCAGGACGAGCACGGGCTCGGCTACTGCAACATCACCAAGTGCTGCACGGAGGTCTGTCCCGAGGGGATCAAGATCACGGACAACGCGCTGATCCCGCTGAAGGAGCGGGTGGTGGACAAGAAGTACGACCCGCTGGTCTGGCTGGGCAACAAGATCCGGCGTCGTACGACGAGTTGAGGGCCGGGGGTCTCTGCCCCCTGTCCTCTGTCCTCGGGCGGGGGACGGGCCGCGGGTCGGCCCGTCCCCCGCCTGAGGGCGGGCTGCTACGGCTCGGGCGACCGCGCGATCAGCGACTCGACGCCGTCCAGCATCCGTTCGAGCCCGAAGTCGAAGAGCGCGCCGAGTTCGAGGTCGAACTCCCCGTCCCCGAAGAGCGTCGACATGACCGGATAGTCATGGGCGAACTGGATCGAATCCGGCCGCGTCGCGCCGGCCGCCATCCACTCCTCGGCCGTCATCCCCGTGTCCTGCCGCGCCTGTGACTCCAACTCGACGGCCATCGCGAGACCTTGGGCGTAGCCGAACAGGGCGAGATGGGTGTGGATCATCCCGTGCGGCGTGAGCCCGAGCCCGCGCAGGATGGTCAGCACCCGCTCCGTGTAACTCATCGCGTGTGGCGAGACCATCGGCCGGGTCAGCCCCGCCATGGCGCGGGCCAGCCATGGATGGCGCTCGTACCGGGTCCACAACCAGCGGATCTCCCGCGTCAGTCGCGGACGCCAGCCGACCGGCTCGGGGCCCGACGGGGCGCCGCCGAACACCGCCTCGGACATCAGGCGCACCAGCTCGCCCTTGCTGGGGACATGGCGGTAGAGCGCCATCGTGGAGGTACCGAACTCCGTCGCCACGCGCCGCATCGAGAGCGCGCCCAGCCCTTCGACGTCGGCGAGCGCGATGGCGGCGCGCACGACGCGCTCACGGCTGAGTCCCTCGCCGGGAGCCGCGCCCCGGCCTCGGTCGCGGCCCCGTTCGTGGGCCCGTTCGCGGCTTTGGTCGCGGTCGGGCTCCGCGACCACCGTGCCGACGCCGGGCACCGCCCGTACCAGACCTTCCTGGTTGAGCGCGGCGAGCGCCTTGCTCGCGGTCGCCATCGCGACACCCCACTCCTCGGTGATACGGCGGGTGGAGGGCACGCGGTCGCCGGGCAGGAGGTCCCCGGAGGCGATACGGCGGCGGAGTTCGGCCGCGATGCGGAGATAAGGCGGGAGAGGGGGCGGGGGAAGGGACGGGAGAGGGGGCGGGAGAGGGGGCGGAGGAGACGGCGGGGGGTAGGGCGGATCAACGGCCATGGGCCCTACCGTACTAGTGCACCCAGGGCACCAAATCCCCGTGAGCGCAGGGCATCCGGGGTGGTGCACTAGGCCGCTGTTTGCGGCGTACGCGCGGAGCCGATTACGTACCGGCCATGGAGAACTCATACGCGTCACACACGCCCGGTCTCGCGGGCCGCAAGGAATGGATCGCCCTCGGCGTTCTGATGCTGCCGCTGCTCCTCGTCTCGATGGACATCTCGATCCTCTACTTCGCGATCCCGTACGTCAGTCAGGATCTGGAGCCCAGCGCCACCCAGCAGTTGTGGATCCTCGACATGTACGGCTTCGTACTCGCCGGGCTGCTCATCACCATGGGCGCCCTCGGCGACCGGATCGGCCGGCGCAAGCTGGTCCTCGGGGGCGCGGCGGTCTTCGGCGCGGCCTCGGTCGCCGCGGCGTACGCGCACTCGGCCGACGCGCTCATCGGCGTACGGGCGCTGCTCGGGCTCGGCGGCGCCGCACTCATGCCGTCGACGCTCGCGCTGATCCGCAATCTCTTCCACGACGCGAAGCAGCGCGGCCGGGCCGTGACGATCTGGACGGGCGTGATGACCACCGGTATCTCGCTCGGGCCGGTGGTCAGCGGGCTGCTGCTCGAACACTTCTGGTGGGGTTCGATCTTCCTGATCAACCTGCCGGCGATGGTGCTGCTGCTGGTGCTGGTGCCGTTCCTGGTACCGGAGTCCAAGTCGGCGTCTTCGGGGTCTGCGGGGGCCGCGGGGGCCGGGGGGTCTTCAGCGTCTTCGGCGGTGGGGGCCGCGGCGTCGCGTGAGCCGTTCGACCTGGTGAGCGCGGTTCTCTCGCTGGCCGCCCTGCTCACGTTCATCTACGGCGTCAAGGAGTGGGCCCGGCACGGCTTCGCGCCGGAGCCCGCCCTGGCCGTCGCGGTGGGACTGGTGCTGGGCCATGCCTTCGTACGACGCCAGAAGCGCCTCGCCCACCCGATGATCGACCTCGAACTGCTGGGGCGACGGGCCTTCGGCGGACCGGTGTTCGCGAATGTGCTCGCGATGTTCGCCACGGTGGGGATGGCGGTCTTCCTCACCCAGTACCTCCAGTCCGTGCAGGGTCTGAGCCCGTTCGGGGCCGCGCTCTGGAGCCTCGTACCGGCTTCGGGTGTGCTCGTGGCGGCGCCGACGGCGGCGGTCCTCGCGCAGCGCACCGACCGCGCGTACGTCATGGGCGGCGGCTTCCTCTTCGCGGCGGCCGGATTCTGCTGGCTGACCCAGCTCCGGACGGACTCGGCTCTCTGGTTCTCCCTGACGGCCGCCGCGATCTATGTGGGCGGTCTCGTCGCCGCCATGACCCTCGCCAACGAACTCGCCCTCGGCGCCGCCCCGCCTGACCGCGCGGGCTCGGCCGCCGCCGTACTCGAATCGGGCCAGGAACTGGGCGGGGCGCTGGGCATGGCCGTTCTCGGCTCGGTCGGGGCGGCGATCTACAGCCGGGACATGGCCGACGCCCTGCCGGCCGACGTCAGCGCCGCACTGCCCGGCGGGGTGGCCGACACCGTACGGGAGACACTGGGCGGCGCGGCGGCCGCCGCGGCCCGGCTCCCGGAGGAGACCGGCGCGCGCGTGCTGGCGACGGCCCGGGACGCCTTCACACACGGGATGGGACTGGCGTCGGTCGGCGCGGCGGCCGTCATGGTGGGGGCCGCGGTCTTCTCGTTCGTGGTGCTGCGGGGCACGTCGGAGCGCGCGACGAGCGCGGACGGGGACGCTCCCGAGAGGGGTGACCTTGCTCCTGCACAGACCGGCGGCCTAGAGTGAATGCGTTTGAATGCGCATACACAGGAGGCTGCGCCCGGTGGAACGGGCCCGGCGGAGAGTGACCAGTCACAACCAGCGCGGCGAGAGCGGACGGTCGGATCGGTTGAGTGCCCCCACGGTGTACGACGTCGCCGAGCGTTCCGGCGTCTCCATTGCGACGGTTTCGCGGGTCTACCGGAATCCGGACTCCGTACGCGCCCAGACCCGCGACCGCGTACTGGAAGCGGCCCGCGCCCTGGGCTACGTACCGAGCGGCAACGCCCGCGGCCTCGCCAGCCGGACCACCGGCGTCCTCGGACTGTGCTTCCCCGACTACGCGGACCCGGACGCCGAGACCGACGCGGAGGTGGAAGCGGAGGCCGAGGCCGACGACTCCGCCGTCATGCTCTACTCCGACCAGATCATCCGCGGCATGGAGCGGGCGGCGCGGCGGCACGGGTACGCGCTACTGATCGCCGCCTCGCTGGTGGGCGGTCCGGAGAGCCTGGTCGCCAAGGTGGCGGGGCGGGTGGACGGGTTCGCCGTACTGGCGAAGACCGTGCCCACCGAGGACCTTGAGGTGATCTCGCGGCGGCTGCCGGTGGTGATGCTGGCCGGGCCGCGCGAGATCGACCACCTCGACCACATCGAGGTGGCCAACTCCGACGGGGAACGGGAGCTGGCCCGTCATCTCATCCATGGTCATGGACTGCGCAGACTCGCCTTCGTGGGCGGCGACCCGGAATCGCCGGACGCGGAGGCGCGGTTCCGCGGCTACCAGGAGGCGTGCCGGGAAGCGGGTCTGCCGGTGACCGACGAGCCCGATCTGCGCGCCGAGATGATGACGCAGGCGGAGGGCGAGCGCACGACGGACGCGCTCCTGGACCGTGCCGCCGGGCACGATCGGCCGCAAGCCATCCTCTTCGCCAACGACCAGATGGCGATCGGCGCGCTGCACGCGCTGGAACGGCGTGGAGTGCGGGTGCCCGACGACATCGCGGTCACCGGCTTCGACGGCATCCCGCTGAGCCGGATCGTCCGACCGTCCCTGACGACGGTCCGCCAGCCGATGCGCCGCCTGGGCGAGGAGGCGGTTGAACTCCTGATCCACCGCCTCGCCGACCCAACACGCGCTCCGGTCTCCCTGATGCTCCCGGTCTCAGTGGCCCGCCGCGCGAGCTGCGGCTGCGGCTGAGGTCTGCGGGGGGGGCGGGTCCGGCGTTCGGACTCGCTGCACTCCTGGCCTGGGCTGTGTCTGGCAAGTAGCACGGTCCGCCGCAGAGCGGCTGGGGTCTCGTCGGCGCGCGGGATCGCAGGGCGGAGGACAGGCGTTGCCCATGCCCAGCCGTACGTGGGCGCCTGACGACAACGCAGGGGGCACCTCCCGTGCCCGAAGGGCTACGGAGACGAGCGGGCGCCCGGACGTCGCGCGCCAAGCGGGATTTGGTCGGACACCCTGTAGGCCGTGTCTGGCAAATAGCGCTGTCCGCCAGCAGGGCGGGGCACGCCCTGCCGGTGCCTCCCCGGTGCGTGCGATCGCAAGGCGGAGGATCAGCGTTGCCCATGCCCCAGCCGCACGTGGGCGCCTGACGACAACGCAGGGGCCCGGACACCGCGCGCCAGACGCGATTGGTCGGACACGGCCCAGGTCCTGTACGGCGGATCTTCGGGGATCAGCCCGGGCCCGCCGCGGAGCGGCTGGGGTCTCGTCGGCGCGCCGCATCGCAAGGCTGAGGATCGGCATTTTAGGGCCCACGGGGCAGAGGTGCCTCATCAGCGTCCCGGGCCCGAAGATCCACCGGAAGGGGCTTAGGGGTGTCTTGTCGATCAGGCCGGATCAGGGAGCGCCCGCTGCGGCAGCGGCCGGTGTCACGTTGGTGCCGTGGATCGCAAGGCGGAGGAGGGAGGCACGGCGGAACCATGCCGCCCGACGGCAACGGAGGTGGCACCTCCCGTGCCCCTCTCGGGAGAGGCGCGGCACCAGACCTCGCGAGCCCGGCAAGATCAGCAACGCGCACCCCAGGCCCGGGGCCCGGCCCCAGGTCAGCCGAGCCGGGCCGCGAAGAACTCGCGGCGAGCTTCCGCCAGCGCCGCGACATCCGCGCTCTCACCCTCGTACTCGAAGTGCCCCGCCCGCAGCACACGCAGCTCACGCCGGTCGGGCAGCGCGTTGTACACGGCGAACTGCCCCGGCGGCGGCACCGCCGGATCGAACAGCGCGGGCGCGACCATCATCGGCACTTCGATCCGGCCCGCCGCTGTCGCGGCGTCGAAGTACGCGAGGACGTCCATGACCTCCGGATGCTCCTCGTGGTACGCCCGTACCGCCTCCCCGCTCCCCACGCACGGCAGCGTCACCCGCAACGGATGATTCCCGAACGTCGGCACGGTCAACTGCCCGCAGGCGAAACGGCCGTCCCACGGCAGCGCCAGCGCCCCGAGCCCGCCCCCGAAGCTCTCCCCCGCATACCCCAGCCGCGCGCCCGCGTCCCCGCCCGTCCCCGACTCCGTCTCCGCCCCGGTCCTCAATTCCGGGACCAGCTCCAGCAGCGCCGACGCCGCGCACCACAGGTCTGCCACGCAGTCGCCGATCACATACGTCTCGCGTGACTCGATGCCGTACAGGACATGTTTCTCGGCCTCACCGGGGATGCCGGGCCGCCGGCTCCGCGAGCCCATCCCCCGGACGCACGGCAGGATCGCGGCGCTACGGGGCAGCGGAAGCGGCACCTCGGCGCCCGGCTCCTGACGCCCGCCGTAGCCGTGCCCGATCACGAAACCGTGCTCGGCGGGCCCCTCGGCCGGCAGCACCAGCCAGCCACCGATGCGCAGCCCGCCGACCGAGGTGTAGGAGACCCCGAAGATCCGGCAGCCGTCCCGCTCGTCCTCCTGCGGCCCGACGGCCGGCGCGGTCGCCACTCCCGCCGCGGCCGCGAAACGGCCCTGCCAGTACGCGTCGAACCCGTCCGGAGGGGCAGGCGCCGGGATGTCGAGCAGCTCGTCGAGGGTCCGGCCGTAGGCCGGGTCGAAGGGATAGCCGTGCTCGAACTCAGACATGAGCGCGACATTAACCTTGGCCCGCCATCGATGACCACAACCGGAATCGACTCAACCACTTCCGCAACGCAAACAGCCCACCTAGCCTGCGGAGGCAGAGATTCCGGATGTCCCACATGTTGCACGAGTGTGACCAAAGCCCCTCTTGCGGTTCTCCGAATACCTGCAGCAGAGTGATGTATGCGCTTACAGGCAGCGCATACATCGGTGAGCTCAAGGAGGAGCCGTCCATGCATCGCACCGCCAGAACCGCCTCTGCCGCCATCGCCCTCACGATGGCCGCCGGGATCACCGCATGCGGCAGCTCGGGGGGCGCGGGAGTCGCCGCCGACAAGAAGCAGACCCTCACCGTGTGGGCCATGGGCGCCGAGGGCGAGAAGCTCGCCGAGGTGGCCAAGGTGTACGAGGACGCGAACCCCCACATCACCGTCAAGGTCACCCCCATCGGCTGGGACGTCGCCCACCAGAAGCTGGTCTCCGCCGCTGCCGCCGGCACTCTGCCGGACGTGACGCAGATGGGCAGCAGCTACATGGGCGAGTTCGTCGAACTCGGCGTCCTGGAACCGGTCGACACCAAGACCTTCAAGAAGGACGCCTTCTTCCCCGCCGCCTGGGACCAGGGCGTGGCGGAGGGCGAGGTCTACGGCGTCCCCTGGTACGTCGAGACCCGCGTCCTCTACTACCGCACCGACCTGGCGAAGAAGGCCGGCATCACCAAGCCCCCCACCACCTGGCCGGAGCTCCAGCAGGCGGCCACCGCCTTCCAGGACAAGGCCGGCACCAAGTGGGGCATCTACTTCCAGTCCAGCGGCCTGGACGCCGTACAGAGCTGGTACCCCTTCCTGTACTCGGCCGGCGGCTCGATCGTCGGCGACGACGGCAAGGCCGCGATGACCAGCCCGGAGACCGTCAAGGCCCTCGACGAGTACGGCACGTACTTCGAGAAGGGACTCTCCAAGAAGAGCTTCCAGCCCGGCTACGAGGTCCTGACGGACTTCAACACCGGCGATGTCCCGATGTTCTACTCCGGCCCCTGGACCATGGCGGGCATCAACGACAACTACCCGGACCTCAAGGGCAAGTGGGCCATCGCGAAGGTCCCGGCCGACCAGGGCTCCGTCTCCATGGCCGGCGGCTCCAGCCTCGTCGTCTCCAAGGACAGCGAACACAAGGAAGCCGCCAAGGAGTTCCTCAGCTACCTCACGGGCACCGAGGGTCAGAAGGACTGGTTCAAGCGCTCGGGCGACCTGCCGGCCAACACCAGCGCCTGGGACTCCGGCGAACTCGCCGACGACGCCAACTTCAAGATCTTCCGTGAGCAGATGGAGACCGCCAAGTCCTGGCCGGTCCTGCCCCAGTGGACGGAGATCTCCTCGAAGGCCGATGAGGCCATCTCCCAGGTGACCCAGGGCAAGGCCTCCGCCGAGGACGCCGCGAAGAAGGCCCAGTCCGAGATCGAAGGGCTTGTGGAGTAGTCGTCATGAGCACCACGACCGAACCGGCCGCAGACGCGGCCCCGGTGAAGACCGGGCCGGGAGCACATCCCCCGCCCGGCGGCCGAAACCGCGACAGGCGACAACGGCCCGTCGCCGTCCAGCACATGGCCGGCTGGCTGTTCTCCACCCCCTTCCTGGTGCTCTTCGCCGTCTTCATGGCTCTGCCGATCGCCGCGACGCTCGTGATGAGCTTCACGGACTTCGGTCTGCGCAATGTCACCGATCCTTTCTCGGCGGAGTTCATCGGCCTGGAGAACTACACGAAGCTGTTCGACGACGAGAAGTTCCTCAAGGCCCTGTTCAACACCGCGTACTTCGTGGTCGTAGGCGTACCGCTGACCGTCGGACTCGGGCTGTTCGTCGCCGTCCTGCTCAACAACGGCATCGACCGGGCCCGCACCTTCTTCCGGGTCGGTTTCTACGCCCCGGTCGTGACCAGCATCGTCGCGATCGCCGTCGTCTGGCGCTTCGTCCTCGACCCGTCCGACGGACTGATCGCGGGCCTCGCCTCCGAAGTCGGTCTGACGTCACCGGACTTCCTCGGCTCCGAGGCGCTCGCCATGCCCTCGCTGATCGTGATGGCCGTGTGGCGCAATCTCGGCACGGTCATGGTGCTCTTCATCGCGGGCCTTCAGGCCATCCCGCCCGATGTACGGGAGGCGGCCCGGCTGGACGGCGCGAGCACCTGGCAGGAGTTCCGCCGCATCACCGTGCCACTGCTGCGGCCCACGATGCTCTACACCACGGTCATCACCACCATCGGCTATCTCAACGTGTTCGAGGAGCCGTTCGTGATGACACAGGGCGGGCCATCTGACAGCACGCTCACGGTGTCGCTGGCCATGTACCGCGAGGGCTTCAACTTCTTCCACATGGGCTACGCGAGCGCCATGGCGTATGTGCTCTTCGTCGTGATCATGGCGATCACCGTGCTCCAGCTCCGCCTGCTGAAGGACAACACGAAATGAGCGCCGCGCGCACCACCACGCCCCCACCCCCGCCCTCCGCGTCGACCGGTCCGGAGGACTCCAAGGGTCCGACCTGGTCCGGCCTGAAGCCGGGCGACGGCGCCCCGACGTCGAGCGGCGGACGGCTGAAGAAATCCGGCGTGTATGTCCTGCTCTCGATCGGCCTGCTGGTCATGGCGGCGCCGTTCCTGTGGATGGGTCTGTCGGCCTTCAAGACGGACCGCGACCTGACCGCCAACCCTCCGGTGTGGATCCCCAGCGAGTGGACCTTCGAGCACTTCGGTGAACTGCTCGACCGCCTCGACGTCCCCCTCTACTTCTTCAACTCCCTGACCGTCGCGGTCCTGGTAACGGCCTCCAATCTGGTGTTCTGCTCGATGCTGGGTTACGCACTGGCCAAGCTGCGGTTCGGCGGCCGGAACAAGGTCTTCGCGCTGGTCCTCGGCGCCCTGATGGTGCCCGGCAACCTGATGCTCCTTCCGCTCTTCGTCCTGATGAGCAAGCTCCAACTGATCGACTCGTACGCCGGGCTGATGCTGCCGTTCGCCGCCCAGGCCTTCGGGGTCTTCCTGATGCGTCAGTTCATGCAGTCGATCCCCGACGAACTGCTCGAAGCGGCCCGGATCGACGGCGCCCGCGAGTGGTACATCTTCTGGCGGATCGCGATGCCGCTGGTCAAGCCGGCGCTGGCAACGCTCTCGATCCTCATCTTCCTGGGCTCCTGGAACAACTTCGTCTGGCCGCTGATCGCGACGAACGACCCGGAGAAATACACCCTCCCGGTGGCCCTCGCCACCTTCGCCACCGACCCCAACCAATCGGACGGTTCCAACGGCATGTTGATGGTCGGCTCCCTCCTGATCATCCTGCCGGTGCTGCTGGTCTTCATCGTCCTGCAACGGCACTTCACCCAGGGCCTCGCCACCACCGGCATGAAATAGCCGCCGCTCCCAGCCTTCCCGACGCGTACCGCGGATCCGACGCCGCCGCTCTACCGCCGCGCACTCATCGACGAAAAGGTTTGTACCGACATGACCGAGAAGTCCACCGCTCGCGCCGACTGGGAGACCCGTATCGGGAAGCCCAGCGATCAGCGGCTCACCGGCATCGGGGAACTCCCCGCCCCCGGCGGCCTGTCCGCCGAGGACGGCACCGGCCATGTGCGGCTGACCTGGCAGCCGGTGGCGGGCGCGCTCGGATATCTCGTACACCGCGCCGACTCCGTCGACGGCCCCTACGAACCGCTCGACCACCTCGGCGGCGATGTACTCGCCGTGCCCCATCCCCCGTACGCCGACACCCTCGCCGAGCCGGGCCGCGGCTACTTCTACAAGGTCGCCACCTGGTCCGACAGCGGAGCCGGCGCCCTCTCCGAGGCGGCCCCCGGCTGCGCCAAGGCCGCCGGCTCCAGCCCAGCCCCGGTCACCGTCACGGTGAACGCGGCGGCACCCGCCACTCCCCTGCCCGGGGTCTGGAACAGGATGATCGGCGCCGAGCACTTCTCCCTGCTGACCTGGGACAGGCCGGGTGCGGGCGGTTCGGACGTCGCGAAGGAGTACGCCCAGGCCCTGGGGATCGTCCGCGACGAGATCGGCGTCCGCTCCGTCCGGGCGCATGGCACCTTCCTCCCGGAGACACTGACCGTCCAGCCGGACGGCTCCTTCGACTTCTCCGGCCTGGACGAGGTCTACGACCGCTTCCTGGCCACCGGACTCCGGCCCGTCGTCGAACTCTCCTTCATGCCCAAGGAACTCGCCGCCGACCCGGACTACACGGTCTTCGACTACCGGGCGCTGGTGTCCAAGCCCGCCGTGTGGGAGCACTGGGGCGACCTCTGCCGCGAGGTGACCGTCCACCTCCAGGACAGATACGGCAGAGACACCGTCGCCGGCTGGGAGTTCGAGGTCTGGAACGAGGCCAATCTGGAGGTCTTCTGGAACGGCACCCAGGACGACTACCACCGGCTCTACGAAGTCGCCGCCCGCGCCGTGAAGGGTGTCGACGAACGGATCAAGGTCGGCGGCCCGTCCTCCGCCGCCGCCGGCTGGGTCGGCGCCCTCCTCGAGTACTGCCAGGAGCGCGACGTCCCCGTCGACTTCATCTCCACTCACACCTACGGCAACGCTCCCCTGGACTTCCGTCCGATGACCCGCGCCTTCGCGGAAGCGACCGGCCGGCCGGAGCCGGAGATCCTGTGGACGGAGTGGGGTGTCACCCCCACCCATTTCCATCGGGTCAGCGACTCCGTCTTCGCCGCCCCGTTCGTCCTGCGCGGTATGAAGAGCGCTCTGTCGTCCACCGACGCGCTCGCCTACTGGGTCGCCTCGGACCAGTTCGAGGAGCTGGGCTGGCCGCCCCGTCTCTTCCACGGCGGATTCGGTCTGCTCACGGTCGGCAATCTCCGCAAGCCACGCTTCTGGGCGCTGTATCTCCTCTCCCAGCTGACCGGTGGGCGGATCCCCGCAGCGGTGAGCGGCGACGGCGCCGAGGCGCTCGTGGAGTCCCTGGCCACCCGCGCCGACGAAGGCTCCACCGTCGACGTCCTGCTCTGGAACGGCACGCTCGACCAGTCCAAGATCGACGGCTCCGCGCCGCTGAACCGCACGGCGACCGTCCAGGTCAAGGGACTTGAGCCGGGAGCCGACTACACCACCCTCTCCCGCCGGGTCGACGAGCAGCACTCCAACATCCAGGCCGTCTGGAACGACCTCGGCGGCGGCGACTGGCCCGACGACCCCCAGTGGGCGAAGCTGCGGTCCGCGGACGAGCTGCCCGTGGAGCCCCTCGCACCCGTGGTCGCCGACGACGCGGGCATGGCGACGCTGACCGTCCCGCTGCCCAACCCGGGCATCCGATTCCTGCGCCTCACCCGCACCTGATTCCCCCCACAGTCCCGGGGGCCGGCGGCACCTGACCGCCGTCGGCCCCCGTGCCAGCACCGCCGCCATGGCCGGACCTCCGGACATACTTCCGGCCATGGCGGCGGCCAAAGACCTGGCCCAGGCACCGGCCCTGGCCACAAATCCGCATCTGCCAAGGGGAGCTGGACTCTCATGGACCGTCGTACGTTTCTCGCCGCCGCGGGAACCGGGGCCACCGCCCTGTCCCTCGGAGCCGTCACCACAACTGCCGTGTCCGCGCCGGCCGCAGCCGCGTCGCGTGCTCGTGTTGTTCATGCCTCTGATACACCGCTGCTGCTCCGTTGGTTCCGCGACACGTATCACTCGATCGAGGCGATGACGACCGACATAGGTCTCGCCGCCGACAAGATCGACCTCGACGCGCCGGGCGGGCCCGTCCCCTCGCAGAACACCTCGCCGACCAATATCGGCTGCGGGATCTGGTCCACCGTCGCCGCCGCCGGACTCGGCGTCATCGACCAGGACACCCTGCGCCGCCGACTCGACCTGACCGTCACGGCCGTCGAGAAGCTCGAACGTCATCACGGCTTCTGGCTCAACTGGTACGACGCCCACGACGGCTCGGTGCTCACCAACTGGCCGGGCACCGGCGACCCGGTCCGTCCCTTCCTCTCGTCCGTCGACAACGCGTGGCTGGTGACGGGCCTGCTCATCGCCGCCGACGCGGACAGCCGGCTGCGCCGCCGGATCGGCAAACTGCTGGCCACCGCCGACTGGTCGTACTTCTACACGCCGTACGACGCGGCGGATCCCGTGGCAGGCCCCGGCCAGCTCCGCGGCGGTTTCTGGACCGACACCGGCGAGCCGACGGCCCACCACTACGGAGCGCTCAACACCGAGCCGCGCATGGCCAGTTACCTGGGTATCGCCGACGGCAGCATTCCCTCGGACCACTACTGGCACATGTTCCGCACGATGCTTCCCGAGCACGGTCAGGAGCAGCCGCCCGGCGGGGCGTACGACGCCGTCGACGGCGTCCGGCTCTGGCAGGGGCACTACACCTATCGGGGCCGCAAGCTGGTCCCGACCTGGGGCGGCTCGATGTTCGAAGCCCTGATGGTGCCGCTGTTCGTGCCCGAGCCCGAGTGGTCCCCCCGCTCGTGGGGCACCACCCACCGGCGCTTCGTCCGCTCCCAGATCGAGCACGGCTTGGAAGAGGCGGAGTACGGCTACTGGGGATTCTCCCCCTCCGAGGTGCCCGAAGGCGGTTACCAGGAGTACGGCGTGGACGCGATCGGCATGAACATCGACGGATACGCCTCCAACACCGACCGTACCTATGTCACGCACGGTGAGCCGCTGCCGCCCGCGTCCGCCTACACCAACGGCGTCGTGACCCCGCACGCCTCGTTCCTCGCCCTCCCCTACGCGCGGTCGGAGGCCCTCGCCAATCTCAAGGCGATCGCGGACGACTTCGGCGCGTACGACGACGGCTACGGCTTCCGGGACTCGGTCAATGTGGGGACCGGACACGTCAGCGGCTCCGCTCTCGCCCTGGACCAGGGCATGATCGCCGCCGCTCTCGCACAGGAGCTCCGCCCGGGTCTGCTGCAGCGCCCGTTCCGCACCGGCGGTTTCGCCTCGCGTATCCGTCCGATGCTGGCCAAGGAACGCTTCAGCATCTGATTCCCGCCCCGGATCCCTGGGCCGACCGGCGCCGCCCCGTGTGCGGCGCCGGTCGAAACGGGACCTGAGCCCGTCGCTTCCCACGCCTCCACAGGCCGCGCATCGTCCGGTCGCGGACCACCAAGGTGGGACATAGCCTCCCAAATGTGACGCGGATCGTAAGCCGTAACCGGACTCGTACAGTCGGCCGGAGTCTCCTGGCCCTGCTGGTGACGGCCGGCTGGCTGCTGATGCCCGCCCTCTTGCCGGAAGCCCGTGCGGAGGATCCGCTGACTCTTTCGCGTCAGGGACAGATCACCGACAAGGTCGGTGCCCTCGACGGCCGGGTGGGTGCGGTGACCGCGTCCCTCGACCGGCTGGACAGCGACAGCCGCATCCAGCTCTTCGTCGCCTATGTGCGTGATTTCTCCGGCAGGTCCGGGCAGAGCTGGGCCGACGCGACCGCCGAACGCAGCGGTCTCGGCCGCGACGACATCCTGCTCGCTGTCGCCACCCATGACCGGCAGTACGCGTACTCCGCCGCGGCCGACGCTCCTCTTACGGAGGGCCAGCTCGCCGAAGTGGCGCGGACCGCCGTCGAACCGGCTCTCCGGCAGAACGACTGGGCGGGCGCGGCGATCGGAGCGGCGAACGGCTACAGGGCGACCGCGGCCGGCTCACCCGTTCCGACACCCGCCGTCACGCCCGGCCCGGCGGACCCCGACGGAGAGGCGTCCTCCAACAGGGCGGGCAGCGCTCTCGTCCTTCCTGTCGTCCTGGTGGGCGCCGTAGTGGCCCTCGCCGTGTACGCGTACATCAAGCGCGGGCGCCGGGCCTCGACCCGTACGACGCCGAAAGGCGGGCAGGAAGGCTGGGGAGATCCGGGGCGGCCGGCGCAGACTCCACTGCCGGAGCTCGACCTGCGGGCGGGAGTGGCCCTCGTCGACACGGACGACGCCGTGCGCACCAGCCAGGAGGAACTCGGCTTCGCCACAGCACAGTTCGGTGAGGAAGCGGCACAGCCTTTCCAAGACGCCGTGGCATACGCGAAGGGCGAGCTGGCGGCCGCCTTCCGGCTGCGGCAGCAGCTCGACGACGCGTTCCCGGAGGACGAGAACACCAGGCGTCGCATGCTGGACGAGATCGTCGCCCGGTGTACGGACGCCAACAGCCGACTGGACGCCGAGTCGGCGGACTTCGACCGGCTGCGGGCCATGGAGCGCAACGCCCCGGAGGCGCTGGCAGCCGCCGAGGCCGCGTTCCGGGAGCTGACCGGCAGGACCGTCACGGCCGATGCCACGCTCGCCGCGATGCGCGAGCGGTACGCGGAATCGGCATCGGCCCCGGTCAGGAGCGCCGTCGAACAGGCCGACGACCGTTTGGTGTTCGCCACGACGAATCTGGGGGACGCCCGGCGCTCGATCGAGGCGGGCGACAACGGCCGCGCGGCGGTGCATGTACGGGCGATGGAGAGCGCCGTGGGCCAGGCCACGACGCTGGTCGAGGCGGTGGAGCGGCGCGCACTCGAACTCGCCGAGGCCGCCGGCAAACTCCCCGGCTCGCTGACCGAGACGGAGACCGACCTGGCGGACGCGCGCGGCCTGCTCGAAGGCACGGCGGAAGGTACGTCCACGGCCGATCTCCAGGGCCGGATCGCACGTGCCGAGGCAGTGGTCGCCGACGTGCGGCAGGAGCAGGATGCCGGGCCGTACGACCCGATCGACGCCCTGCGCAGGGTCGAGGAGGCGGACGCGGTGCTGGACGAAGCCCTCGCGGGCGCGCGCGAGCGCGAAGTGGGTGGACGCCGGGCGCGGGCGCTGCTCGATCAGGCGATGCTCGGCGCCCGCTCGGCGATCGGCGCGGCGGCGGACTACATCTCGACACATCGCGGGGCGGTGGGCAGCGAGGCCCGCACCCGGCTGGTGGAGGCGCAGCGGCGGCTCGATCAGGCCGGGACGCTGACGGAGCTGGGCGACGCGCAGGGTGCGCTGGCCGAGGCCCAGCACGCGGACGGCCTGGCCAGGCAGGCGCAGAGCCTCGCCGAGCAGGATGTGCGGTCGTTCGGGAACCGGTCCGGCCCCGGCGGTGTATCAGGAGCAGGAAATGGGCTCGGCGGTGCCGTGCTCGGCGGAATCATCCTCGGCGGCCTGTTCGGCGGCGGAGGCGGACGTGGTGGGGGTGGGAGCTTTGGCGGGGGTTTCGGCGGAGGTCATGGGGGTGGCCGTGGCGCTGGTCCTGGCAGTTTCGGCGGCGGTGGCACTCGCGGCCGGATGGATGGGGGCGGCCGGTTCTGACGCGATTCCCCTTGTCCACCAGGCGAAGAAGGAGCAGCACGATGACGAAGCAGACCATTCTCGGCCGTGTCGCGCAGCTGGCGAAGGCCAATATCAACGAATTGCTGGATCAGGCCGAGGATCCGCAGAAGATGCTCGACCAGCTCATCCGCGACTACACGAACAACATCGCGGAGGCGGAGGAGGCGGTGGCGGCCACGATCGGGAATCTGCGCCTGCTGGAGCTGGACCACCAGGAGGATGTGGACGCGGCCCGGGAGTGGGGCGAGAAGGCCCTGGCCGCGAGCAGGAAGGCCGACGAACTGCGCGCGGGCGGGCGGAGCGAGGACGGGGACAAGTTCGACAGCCTGGCCAAGGTGGCGCTCGGCCGTCAGCTCCAGTCGGAGAGCGAGGCGAAGACGGCCGAGCCCACGATCGCGTCCCAGACGGAGGTCGTCGCGAAGCTCAAGGCCGGGCTGGACCAGATGAAGGCCAAGCTGACGCAGTTGCACTCGAAGCGCGACGAGTTGGTGGCCCGGTCCAAGTCGGCTCAGGCGCGGAATCAGATGATGGACGCGGTCAAGAACATCAATGTGCTGGATCCGACGAGCGAACTGGGCCGGTTCGAGGAGAAGGTGCGGCGGGAGGAGGCCAGAGCGATGGGCAAGCAGGAGCTGGCCGACTCGTCGCTGGACGCCCAGTTCGAGCAGTTGGAGAGCCTTGGGGACACGGCGGAGGTCGAGGCGCGGCTGGCCGCGCTGAAGAGCGCCTGACTCCCACGCCGCTGCCGCTGTCACAGCAGAGGGGCGCGGTGGGCCCGGTCCGGCCGGCCCGTTCGTGTGGGCCGACCGGAGAGGACGGTCCGGGGTCAGAACATGCTGAGGAGTTGTTCGACGGTGGGTTCCGTCGTCGAGTCCCCGTCGGGCAGGGCGAGTTCGAACCAGACGGTTTTGCCACGCGGGGTGCGCCGCGATCCCCAGGCCGCACTGAGCAGCCCGACAAGCTGGAGTCCACGCCCGCCCTCGTCGGTGTCGCGCGCTCGTCGCCTGCGCGGCTGTACGAGGCCCGCGTCCCACACCTCGCAGACGAGTGTGCGGTCGCGGAGCAGCCGCAGCCTGATCTCGCCCTCGCCGTAGCGCATCGCGTTGGTGACCAGCTCGCTGACGAGCAGTTCGACGGTGTCCACCAGTGGTTCGAGGCCCCAGGAGTGGAGCTGGGCGCGGGCCATCTCGCGGGCGCGGCCGACGGAGCGTGGCTCGCGCGGCAGTTGCCAGTCGCCGACGGCCTCGGCGGGCAGCCCCTGGATGCGGGCCATGAGCAGCGCGATGTCGTCCTCACCGTGCCGGGTGTCGAGCGTGTTGAGTACGTGGTCGCAGACGTCTTCCAGGGGGCGTACGGGGTTGGTGAGCGCCCGGCGGAAGGCCGTCAGCCCTTCGTCGATCGGATGGTCGCGGGATTCGACGAGACCGTCCGTGTAGAGCGCGAGCAGTGCGTCTTCGGGAAGGTCGACCTCGACCTGCTCGAACGGCTCTCCGCCGACTCCGAGGGGCATCCCCGGCGGTACGTCGAGGAGCAGCGCCTCCTCGCCGGGTTCGACGAGCACCGGAGGGGGGTGTCCGGCGTTGGCGAAGGTGCAGCGGCGGGTGACCGGGTCGTAGACGGCGTAGACACAGGTCGCGAGATACACCTCGGAGAGGTCGGCGTCCCGCGACTTGTGGGCGACGCGCGAAGCCTGCTGGGCACCGCTCGGCGTGCCGAGGCCACGGGCGATCTCGTCCAGTGCGGACAGGACCTCGGCGGGTTCCAGGTCGAGGAGTGCCAGGGTGCGTACGGCCGTGCGCAGTTCACCCATGGCGACGGCGGCGCGCAACCCCCGCCCCATGACGTCGCCGACGACCAGCGCGGTCCGGTGACCCGGCAGTTCGATGACGTCGAACCAGTCACCGCCGACCTCGGTGGCGGTGTTGCCCGGCAGATAGCGGCAGGCGATGTCCAGGCCGGCGGCCTCGGGGTCGCCCGGTGGGAGCAGACTGCGCTGCAGGATCAGCGCGCGTTCGTGTTCCCTGCGATAGAGGCGGGCGTTGTCGATACAGACGGCGGCGCGAGCGGCGAGTTCCACGGCGAGGGCCCGGTCCCGTTCCCCGAAGGGCTCGCTGCCCTTGGTCCTGGAGAACTGGGCGAGTCCGACGACGGTGTCGTGCGCGACCATCGGTACGGCGAAGGTGGACTGGATGAGGCTGCCGGGTCCGCCGGGCACGGTCTGGACCCGGGCGGTGCGCAGGGCGTTCGCGCAGGGCGAGTTGAAGGGGTATCGGTGGACGGCGCCGGCCGCGGGAGGCTCGACCGCGTCTTCGCCCATCAGGTCGGCGCCGAGCAGGGGCGCGTCGGCGACGGCGCTGGCGACGGCGACGCGTCGCAGGGTGGCGCTGCCACCGCCGGACTCGGAGCCGGAGGAGCCGCCACGTCCGGGCGGGGCCTCCTCTCCGGTGAGCAGCCCCTGGTAGAGGTCGACGGACGCGAGGTCGCAGAAGCCGGGGACGGCGACGTCGAGGAGTTCCCTGGCGGTGGTCTCCAGGTCGAGGGAGTTGCCTATTCGGGCGCTCGCCTCGTTAAGGATCGCGAGGTTGCGGCGGGCGCTCGCGGCCTCACGGGCGGCGATCTGACGGCGTGTGACGTCGCTGCCGAGCCCGGCGACCCCGATGGTGCGGCCGGCTCCGCTGAGCACGCGGTACAGGTTGACCGACCAGTGCCGGCGCTCCTTGCCACCGGGGGCGACGCCGACTATCTGGATGTCGGTGGCGGATTCGCCGGTCTCCAGGACCCGCTTGAGGGAGGCGTTCAGCCGATCCGCCTCGGGGCGGGAGAGATAGTCGTGGACCGTACGTCCGCGGTGGTCGTCCGCCGCGCCGCCGAAGACCGCGGCGAAGCGCTGGTTGGCCCGCTGGACGGTGAGGTCCGGACCGAACAGCACGAAGCCAAAGGGAGATTGGCCGAAAATGGCCTGCGAAGAGGCGAGTTCAGTCTCGATCTGGCGCAGTGCGCGGACGTCCACGACGATGCAGAGCGCGGCCCGTTCGCCGTTCTCGGTCTCGCTGGGCATCACATAGACCTCGGCGAGGCCGTGAAGCCCACGTTCGCCGGGCACCTGGAACGGGACGAGCCCGGTCCACTCCTTGCCGTCGAGGATCTCGGCGACCTTGCCGTGACCTCGCGTACGCAGCTCGGAGGGCACGAACACCTCGACCGGGTCCTTGCCCCTGACCTCTTCGGGGGTGACCCCGAACAGCTCAGCGGCCCGCAGACTCCACTGGTCGACCAGCCCGTCGGGGCCGATCGAGAAGGAAGCGACCCTTATGTAGTCATAGATCGAGCCGGGCGGACTGCTCTGCCACACGACGTCGTCCGCCGTTCCAGGTATCTCGCTCACGCGACCGTCCCCTCCAGCTCACGCACCGGACCGGCCATCCCCGCAGTATTCAGCACTACGGCCCTGACCGGTACGGCGTTCACGATCACAGCACAGTCTCGTTCTTTTTGAGCCGAGACCCACGTGATCGTCGTCCCTCCACACTCCTAACCAGGGAGCGGCAGCTCGAACCACACCGTCTTACCCGTATTCCCCCGGCGTGTACCCCAGCGTCGTGCGGAGCAGGCGACGAGCTGGAGCCCACGGCCCCCTTCGTCATCGGGGCCGGGAGACCGTGCGGTCGGCGGATCGGGGAGTGGATCGGACACCTCCACCAGCAGCGCGGTACCGGTGAGGTCCGCAGGGCCTACGGGGACGACAGCCAGCCTGACACCGATCGGCCCCGGTGTGTACTGCAGGGAATTGGTGACCAGTTCACTGACCAGCAGGACGGCCGTATCGCGAACGGAGTGGTCGAGCCGCCAGGCGCGGAGGGTGTCGCGTACCGCGTGGCGTGCGGTGCGTACGGCATCCGGCTCGGCAGGGAAGGTCCACTCGGCGTAGGTGCTCTCCGCCTCGATCAAGCCGACCACTTCCCCAGACTGACAGCAGGCCCATGCCCTTTATAGGGGGGTTAATCAGCACATACCCGTAATCCGAGAAGATCTATCTTGACGGAGGCTCATGTCAGCTCGCCCGACGCCCTGAGGTCGTCGAAGAGAAGCTGGTCGACGGGGGCCACGCGGCCCCGGTCGGCGTAGGAGAGCCAGCGGATCTCCTCGATCTCGTTGCTGGCAGCCGGCGTACCCCGGTAGTCGCCGGAGTAGCAACTCATCCGGACGAGGACGCCGTCGGGCTGACCGTGGGCCTGGGCCTCGTACGTGCCCAGATGGGTCGCTGTGGCCGGAAGGACGGCCACAGCCAGTTCTTCCTCGACCTCGCGCAGCAGGGTCTCCAGATCGGTCTCCGCGCCTTCGCGCTTGCCGCCGGGGATGTAGAAGACATCCTTCCCGCGGGAACGTGCGCAGAGGATCCGGCCCTGCTCCACTCGGACCCATGCGACCGTGTCGATCAAGACCGTTGCAGCTCCGCCGTCACTCATGTGCCGGAGCGTAACGTGATGGACGGAGCGCTCCCCACGAGGGGCACCGCCGCCGACCGGTGAGGTCAGCGGGTGGTCTGCTGCAGGCGCTCGACCCAGTAGAGCTGCTTGGGGCCCTTGGCGTCGAGACTGTCGACCGTCTTCTGCGCCTCGTCCTTCGTGGCGTACCTGCCCACGCGATACCGGTTTCCGTTGTCGTCCTGACGTATGACCAGCCAGGGCAGCACAGCACCGCTGTCGGTCATCGTGCCCCTCCCACCAACGGCCCGCACCACTCGGACGACCTCCTGGAAACCCCAATCCGCATATGCCCGAGCCTACGCCTGACCTTCACTCAGCGGATGCGGGTTTGCACAAAGAGGTACACATCTGGCCAAGAAGATTCGGGGTTCCGAGGGCGCGGACGTGTGAACGCCTGTCATCTCCCCTTGCCTGACGCCCTGTTGGGGAGGTACATCGCCACCCCGGGCGGATGGGGCGACGCTTCGGTCAGCCGGTCCTCAGCGGACCGTCATCTGACCGGAAGGTGATAGGCGATGCGGTAGCGGTCGGCCGGAACGACCATGTCCGCCGTCTCCACGGCGCGGCCGGACGCGTAGTAGGTCCGCTCCAGGACCATCACGACATGGCCGGGCACTCCGCCGAGCGACAGGAGCTCCTCCGCCAGCCCCGGGCGCGCGCCGACCTCCTCCACCACGTTGTCCACCACGACACCGATGGCCGCCATCCGCTCCACGACGCCGCACCCGCCGAGCGGCCCCTCCTCGGGAAGCATCACCGGCGTGCGCCCCGTGACCTCCAGCGGCTCCCAGGAGGTGGAGAGCATCATCGGCTCCCCCGCGTCCCGGAAGACGTAGCGCGTGCGCATGGCGGGGTCGCCCGGTTGTATCCCGAGCCGCGTGGCGATCTCCGGCGCCACCTCGTCCCGGTCACTGCTCGACTCCCACGTACCGCGCACCCCGTCCTCGGTCTGCTCCTGCCGGAAGGGGTTGGCACCGGACGGCAGCCGGTAGCCGGAACGGGCGATACGGCGCGGGACGGGCTTCTCCCGGACGTAGGTGCCCGACCCGGAACGACCCTCGACGAGACCTTCGGCCATCAGCACCTTGCGCGCTTCGAGAGCGACCGTGTCCGAGACCCCGTACTCCTCGCGGATACGGGCCTGCGACGGCAGTCGGGTGTGCGGCGGCAGAGCACCATCGATGATCTTCCGCCGAAGATCACTGGCGACACGCAGATAGGCCGGCTGCTCACCGAATGCCACAGGGCCACTCCCAACAGGTTGACAGACAGCAACACCCTGGCAACCGTTGGTTGTTGACCGCAAGCATGGGCCATGGCTTCACCCGAAGTAATGACTAGGGGTTTACGCAGGGACTTTGCCGCAGCTTCGGCTCCGCCGGCAACGGCTCGACCGGCAAGGCCCGTTGGACGGCGTCCGTCAGTCCACCCAGTAGGTGTCGTGCTTGATGAAGAACGCCGTGCGCTCCTCGTCCGTCATCCGCCCGACCGTGGAGACCTTCTCGAAGTACTCCTCACGCGGTGCCCCCGGCGCGAACAGGATGAGCGTGGAGGCGGGCGCGTCGGAGTCGTTACGAAAACCGTGCAGCCCGCCCGGCGGCACATAGAGGAAGTCGCCCTTCTCGGCGTCGATCCAGCGCTCACCGTCGTACAGCCGGACGGTGCCCTCCAGGATGTAGAACGACTCCGAGATCGTCTTGTGGAAATGAGTGCTCGGGCCCCCGCCCCTGGGCACCATGTCCATCCGGTAGAGCCCGAACTCCCCGCCGGTCGACACACTGGACGCCACGAAGTGCGTCTCGGCGCCCGACGGCGAGCGCACGTCGGCGGGGGTACTCGCGGGCCGGAACACCGCGTTGACCTCGCCCTTGTCACCGTGGTGCCGGGGTTCCGGATACGACATGTGCCATCCGTTCGGTTCGAGGACGCCGGTCAGACGTTGAAGCGGAATTCGACCACGTCGCCGTCCTGCATCACGTAGTCCTTGCCCTCCATGCGGGCCTTGCCCTTGGCGCGGGACTCGGCGACCGAGCCCGCCTCCACCAGGTCGGCGAAGGAGATGACCTCCGCCTTGATGAAGCCCTTCTGGAAGTCGGTGTGGATCACGCCGGCCGCCTCGGGGGCCGTGGCGCCCTGCTTGATCGTCCAGGCGCGGGTCTCCTTCGGGCCTGCCGTGAGGTAGGTCTGGAGGCCCAGGGTCGCGAAGCCGACGCGGCCGAGGGTGGCGAGGCCGGGCTCGTCCTGGCCCATGGACTGGAGCAGTTCCAGTGCCTCGTCGTCGTCCAGTTCGATCAGTTCGGACTCGATCTTGGCGTTCAGGAAGATCGCCTCGGCCGGGGCGACGAGGGCACGCTGTTCGTTCTTGAAGTCCTCGTCGACCAGTTCGTCCTCGTCGACGTTGAAGACGTAGAGGAAGGGCTTGGTGGTGAGCAGGTGCAGCTCGTGCAGGAGCCTGCCCTTCTCCGTGCCCGCCGAGATGCCCGCGGCGAAGAGAGTCGTACCGGCTTCGAGGATCTTCTGTGCCTCCTCGACCGCCGCCAGGACGGCGACCTTCTCCTTCTGGAGGCGGGACTCCTTGGTCAGCCGCGGGACGGCCTTCTCGACCGACTGGAGGTCGGCGAGGATCAGCTCGGTGTTGATCGTCTCGATGTCGTCCTTCGGCGAGACCTTGCCGTCGACGTGCACGACGTTCTCGTCCTTGAAGGCCCTGATGACCTGGCAGATCGCGTCGGACTCACGGATGTTCGCGAGGAACTTGTTGCCCAAGCCCTCGCCCTCCGACGCGCCGCGCACGATGCCCGCGATGTCCACGAAGTCGACCGTCGCGGGGAGGATCTTCTGCGAGTCGAAGATCTTGGCGAGGACGGCCAGGCGCGGGTCGGGGACGCCGACGACGCCGACGTTGGGCTCGATCGTGGCGAACGGGTAGTTGGCCGCCAGCACGTCGTTCTTGGTCAGGGCGTTGAACAGGGTCGACTTGCCGACATTCGGCAGACCGACGATTCCGATCGTGAGCGACACGTTGGCGACTTCCTGAAGTGAGGGCTGGCTGAGCCTGGGCGGCCCGGACGTGGGCCGATCGCCCAGTTTACGGGCGGGCGGGCCCGGCGGCCGACGGCAGTCCGTACGGCAGATGGCGGCATCCTCCGGCGCGACACGCCCAGCGTCCGTCGAACGCAACGCCAAGGTCGCCCAAAGGGCGTGTCCATCGCCTGTATCCGACACCCCCGCGACCTAGGTTGTTCCGGTGGAGCAGCACAGGACACGCCCCCCCCAGCGCCGGCCGCGGCCGCCGCAGAGCCCTCTCCGTCCGCGAGGCGCCGTCGCCGAGGCCGCCGCCGTCTACCGGGTTCCCGCGCCGACCACGCGCCGGGTGCCACCCGTCGTGCTCACTCTGCGCAGACTCCCGAACCCCCGGCTGACCGGGCTGGGCGCCGGTCTTTTCGCCGCCGCCACGATGTTCGTGATCGGCTGCCTGGACGAGCTGCTGTTCGACGGTGAGCCCCTGGTCTACGGGGTGCTGTTCCTGCCGGTCAGCGCGTTGACCGCACTCTGGGTGCGGACCGCCGATCTGGTGACCGCCCCGATCAGCGTGCCGATCGCCTTCGCCTTCGGCACCCTGCCGATCTCCGGCGGGACGGGAGGCTTCGGCGGGCAGACCATGGCCGTCGTCACCGCGCTCGCCGTGCAGGCGGGCTGGCTGTACGGCGGCACGCTCGTCGCCGGGGTCATCGCCTCCGTACGGAAGCTGCGCCAGATGGGCCGCCGTCAGCGCGCACGCGACGTGGCTACACGCGGGGCCGGCACGAGCCCGGCGGCCGGGGCGAAGGCGACAGCGGGGGCGCAGGCGGGTACGGGGACCAAGGCCGGCGCCGGCGGGGCGGTCGCCCGCCGCGGCTGACGCCGAACAAAGAACAAGCGCCGAACAGAACAAGCGCCGAACAGCGGTACCGCTGTCCGGCGCTTGCATCCGTCGGGTCCGTCGAGTCCGTCGAATCCCTGAACTCGTCTCAGCTCTCCGCGGCCATCATCGCGGCACCCACGATGCCCGCGTTGTTCTGAAGCTCCGCGGGCACGATCTCCGCCTTGATGCCCTCGATGAGCGGGATGAACTTGTCCGCCTTGCGGCTGACGCCGCCGCCGATGATGAACAGCTCCGGCGAGAACAGCATCTCCATATGCGCCAGATACTTCTGCACCCGGTGTGCCCAGTGGTGCCAGCTCAGGTCGTGGTCCTCCTTGGCCTTCGTCGACGCGTGCTTCTCCGCGTCGTGGCCGTTCAGTTCCAGATGACCCAGCTCGGTGTTCGGTACGAGCTTGCCGTCGATGAAGAGCGCGCTGCCGATCCCCGTACCGAAGGTCAGCAGGAAGACGGTGCCCTGACGGCCCTTGCCCGCCCCGAAAGTCATCTCCGCCACGCCCGCCGCGTCCCCGTCGTTGAGGATCGTCACGGGCAGGCCCAGCCGGTCGCCGAGCAGCTTGCCGGCGTCCAGGTCGATCCAGCCCTTGTCGACATTCGCGGCCGTGCGGACCACCGAGCCGGTGACGACCCCGGGAAAGGTGATGCCGACAGGGCCGGACCAGCTGAAGTGCTCGACCACCTCGGCGACACAGCCGACCACCTCGTCGGGCGTGGCCGGCTGCGGGGTCAGCACTTTGTGGCGCGGCTCTGCCAGCTCGCCGCGCTCCAGGTCCACGGGCGCGCCCTTGATGCCAGAGCCGCCGATGTCCACTCCGAAGACGTTCATGGACGCAACGTTACGGGGAGATGACCACGCTGAACTACTTCTCGGACAGGCTCGCGGCCTCCGCGCGCAGGTCGCGGCGGAGTTCCTTCGGCAGCGAGAAGACGATCGACTCCTCGGCCGCCTTGACGATCTCGACGTCCGCGAAGCCGTGCCCCGAGAGCCATTCCAGGACTCCCTCGACCAGGATCTCGGGGACGGACGCGCCGGAGGTGACTCCGACCGTGGTGACGCCTGCCAGCCACGCCTCGTCGATCTCGTCGGCGGAGTCCACGAGGTGGGCGTCGCGGGAGCCCGCGCCGAGGGCGACCTCGACCAGGCGTACGGAGTTGGACGAGTTCTTCGACCCGACGACAATCACCAGGTCCGCGTCGGCGCCCATCTGCTTGACCGCGATCTGCCGGTTCTGCGTGGCGTAGCAGATGTCGTCGCTCGGCGGCGCGATGAGCAGCGGGAACTTCTCCTTGAGCTTGTCGACCGTCTCCATCGTCTCGTCCACGGAGAGGGTGGTCTGGGAGAGCCAGACGACCTTCGACTCGTCGCGCACCTCGACGTTGGCGACATCGTCGGGTCCGTCGACCAGCGTGATGTGGTCGGGGGCCTCGCCGGAGGTGCCGATGACCTCCTCGTGACCGTCGTGGCCGATCAGAAGGATGTCGTAGTCCTCGCTCGCGAAGCGGACGGCTTCCTTGTGGACCTTGGTGACCAGCGGGCAGGTCGCGTCGATGGTGGCGAGCTTGCGGTCGGCGGCCTCGTCGTGGACGACGGGGGCCACGCCGTGCGCGGAGAACATGACGATCGATCCCTCGGGGACCTCCGCCGTCTCCTCGACGAAAATCGCGCCCTTCCTTTGAAGGGTCTGCACGACGTACTTGTTGTGGACGATTTCGTGGCGGACATAGATCGGCGCCCCGTACTGCTCCAGGGCCTTCTCCACGGCGATCACGGCACGGTCGACGCCGGCGCAGTAACCACGGGGCGCGGCGAGCAGGACGCGTTTGCCGGCGCGGCGCGTGGCGTCTCCACTCGGGGTGGCGGCGGGCGGCGGGCTGGGCGTAGCAGTCATGCCCACCATCGTAAGGCCGCCCAGAAGAGGCGGAAGATCACCGGTCGGGCCGAGACTGGGCCTACGTGATCGACGGAGGGACGCGATGGCCGACAGCGGTGCGGGCGATGCGGACGGTACGGACCCACTTGCGGGTGACGGCGGCTTCAGTAAGAAGCCGCGTCCGGACGGTCCGGACGGTCCGGACGTGCGCTCGGACGGGGGCGGCGGCGGGTCCGACGCCGTCGGCGGGCTGCGCCGGACTCTCGGGTTCCGTGACCTTGTCGTCTACGGGCTCCTCTTCATCGCACCCATGGCGCCCGTCGGCGTGTACGGCACGCTCGACGCCAAGTCGCACGGGGCCGTGGCGCTCGTCTATGTCTTCGCGACCGTCGCCATGGCCTTCACGGCCTTCAGTTACGCGCAGATGATCCGGGTCGCGCCGCAGGCCGGTTCGGTCTTCGCGTACGCGCGCAAGGGCCTCGGTGAGGGGCCGGGGTTCATCGCCGGGTGGATGGCGATGCTCGACTATCTGCTGATCCCGGCCGTGGCGTATCTCTTCGCCGGCATCGCGATGGAGGCGCTGGTGCCCTCCGTCGACCGGTGGATCTGGACCGGGATCGCCGTCGTCATCACCACGCTGCTCAATCTCTGGGGTGTACGGGCGGCCGCGCGTGTCGGCTTCTTCGTCCTCGCGATGGAGATCGTGGTGCTGATGGTGTTCGTGGTGTCGGCGATCGTGGTGCTCGCACGGGACGGGGCGACGCGCGGCTGGCTGTCACCGTTCACCGGCGACCTGAGCTTCTCCTTGACGGCGGTGCTGAGCGCGGTGTCGGTCGCCGTGCTGTCGTATCTGGGCTTCGACGCGATCGCCTCGTTCGCCGAAGAGGTGACGGGTGGTTCGCGGAAGGTGGCGCGGGCCGTCCTCTTCTGTCTGGCGCTCGCCGGTGTCCTGTTCATCGCGCAGACGTATCTCGTCGCGCTCCTCGAACCGCTCAGCTCGGCGGAGCTGGCGGCCGACCCGGTCAAGCAGGGGTCGGCGTTCTACGACGCCGTGGACGCCTCCGTAGGAACGTGGCTGCACGACCTGGTCGCGGTGAGCAAGGCGATCGGCGCCGCGTTCGCCGCGCTGGCGGGACAGGCGGCCGCCGGACGGCTGCTCTTCGCGATGGGCCGCGAACGGCGGCTGCCGCACCTGCTGTCCCGTACGGACGGGGGGACGCCGCGCGTGGCGCTGCTGCTCGCGGCGGTGGTGACGCTGATCGCCGCGGTGTGGGCGGCCAGGCGCGACGACGGGCTCGACCATCTGGTGTCGGTGGTCGACATCGGGGCGCTGACGGCGTTCATCCTGCTGCACGCGTCGGTGGTCGGGTGGTTCGCGGTACGACGCATGGAAGGCCCGCCACGGATCATGGCGCATGTGGTGCTGCCGGTGGTCGGCGCCGGCGTGCTGGTCGCGGTGATCGTGGAGGCATCGGAGACGGCGCAGGTGGTGGGCGCGATCTGGCTGGCGGTGGGGCTGGTGGTGCTGGTGGTCCAGTGGCGTCGGCGCGCGGTGACGCCGAAGGCGCCATAGGCGCCGAGGGTTCAGCCGGCTCCGTACCCTCCGGCGTGGGCCGCGTTGTCGGAGGTGGCCGATACGCTCGACCGCATGGCTCTCAACACGTCCGCGGAGACCCCGCTGCCCGTCGGCGAGGTGTCGCGCCTCATCGGCGGCTGGATCGACCGGCTCGGCGCCATCTGGGTCGAGGGACAGATCACGCAGCTGTCGCGCAGGCCCGGTGCCGGGGTCGTGTTCCTGACGCTGCGCGACCCGTCGTACGACATCTCTGTGAGCGTCACCTGTTACCGGCAGGTCTTCGACGCGATCGCCGACGTCGTGTCCGAAGGCGCGCGGGTCGTGGTGCACGCGAAGCCGGAGTGGTACGCGCCCAGGGGGCAGCTGTCGCTGCGGGCCACCGAGATAAAGCCGGTCGGCATCGGTGAACTGCTCGTCAGGCTGGAGCAGTTGAAGAAGTCCCTGGGCGCCGAAGGGCTGTTCGCCAACGACCGCAAGCGGCCGCTGCCCTTTCTGCCCCAGCTGATCGGGCTCGTCTGCGGGCGGGCGTCGGCGGCCGAACGGGACGTCCTGGAGAACGCGCGGCGGCGCTGGCCCGCCGTCCGCTTCGAGGTGCGCAACACCGCCGTGCAGGGCGTCAACGCGGTGAGTCAGGTCGTCCAGGCGGTCAAGGAGCTGGACGACCTGCCCGAGGTCGACGTGATCGTCGTGGCGCGCGGCGGAGGCAGCGTGGAGGATCTGCTGCCGTTCTCGGACGAGCAGTTGGTACGGGCGGTGGCCGCCTGCCGTACGCCCGTCGTCTCGGCGATCGGCCATGAGCCCGACTCCCCGCTGCTGGACCTCGTCGCGGACGTACGGGCGTCGACGCCCACCGACGCGGCGAAGAGGATCGTGCCGGACGTGGGTGAGGAGCTGGACCGGGTGCAGGCGCTGCGGGACCGGGCGCTGCGGACGGTCCAGGGGCTGCTCGACCGCGAGGAGCGCGGGCTCGCCCACGCGCTGGCGCGGCCGGTGATGGAGCGGCCCCATCGGATGGTGGACGAGCGTGAGAGCGAGATCGACGCGCTGGTCGACCGCAGTCGGCGGGTGCTGCGGCATCTGCTGGACCGCGCGGACTCGGAGTTGTCGCACACCCGGGCGCGGGTGGTCTCGCTGTCGCCGGCGGCGACGCTGGAGCGGGGATACGCGGTGCTGCAGCGGCCGGACGGGGCGGTGGTCCGCGCCGCGGCGGAGGTCTCGGCGGACCAGGAGCTGCGGGCCAGGGTGGCGGAGGGCGAGTTCACGGTGCGGGTCACCGAATGAGCGGCGGGCACGGGGGTTCGGCCCGTACTCGCGCACGCGCTTCCTCGCGCGGTTCCTCGCGCATCGCGTTGTCGGATTTCGTTGTCGTAGACCGCACATAGGGTGGATCACATGGCCAAGACGGACAGCGGGACAGCAGCGGCCGCCGGCGCGGACGCGCCCGGCTACGAGCAGGCACGGGACGAGCTGATCGATGTCGTACGGCGCCTGGAGACCGGCGGTACGACGCTGGAGGAGTCGCTGGCCCTCTGGGAGCGCGGCGAGGAGCTGGCCAAGGTCTGCCGCCGCTGGCTGGACGGCGCGCGCGCCCGTCTGGACGCCTCGCTGGCCGACCCGGCGCCGGATCCCGACCCCGAGGCCTGACGGGCCGGGGCTGATGGCCGGGGGCTGAGCAAGCGGCCGTCGGCCGCCGCCGGGAAGATCGGCCGCCGTCGGGAAGATCGATCGGACGCCCCGAATATCAACAGTGTGTGAAGCGAGTCACGACAGCCCTGGTTTTAGTTGAAAGTTAATACATCGAGGCGTACGTTGGCGACGTCGTTTGATCGATCGTTTGGTCGGTCAGTCCGTCCCGGAAGGTACGCCCCCATGTCTTTCGTCCTTGACCCCGCAGCCCAGGATCTCCTCTTCCGCGAGGCCCACACCGCCAACACGTTCACCGACGAGCCGGTGACCGAAGAGCAGATTCAGGCGATCTACGATCTGGTGAAGTTCGGCCCCACCGCCTTCAACCAGACACCGCTGCGCGTCGTCCTGGTCCGCTCCGCCGAGGCCCGCGAGCGCCTCGTCCAGCACATGGGCGGCAACAACAAGGCCAAGACGTCCACCGCCCCGCTGGTCGCGATCTTCGCCGCGGACAACGAGTTCCACGAGGAACTGCCCCATCTCTTCCCGGTGTTCCCCGCCGCCAAGGACGCGTTCTTCTCCGAGCGCCCGGTGCGTGAGCAGAACGCCGGAATGAACGCCGCGCTCCAGGCCGCGTACTTCATCGTCGGCATCCGTGCCGCCGGTCTGGCCGCGGGCCCGATGACCGGCTTCGACCACGCCGGCGTCCAGAAGGAGTTCCTGGACGGCGACCACACGCCCCTGATGGTCGTGAACATCGGCAAGCCCGGCGAGGACGCCTCCCGCCCGCGCGCCCCGCGCCTGGCCTTCGACGAGGTCATCACCACCGTCTGAGCCACGGAGAACGGCACACACGACGAGGCCGCCGCCCCCGGCAGGGG